>JANSYB010000074.1 GCA_024742655.1 Paracoccaceae bacterium
CTGATCGGCCTCCATCGTGGCCTCGACGGTCAGCACGACCTGGCTGCCGGTCTCGAGGTGATCGCGCGCCGCATCCAGCGTGTCCGAGAACACCGTCACCTCGTAACCGCCCGTCGTATCGCTGAGCTGCACAAAGGCATAACGCGTCCCGCGGGCCGACTTGCGCTCCTGCCGGCCGGCCACGACGCCGGCCATTTTGGCCAAGCTTGCCCCTGTCCGGCCCGCCAGCGCCGTCACCTCGTCCAGCGTCTTGACATCCTTGCGACGCAGGGCCGCCATGTAATCGTCAAGCGGATGACCCGAGAGGTAGAACCCGACGGCGGAAAATTCCTCGGTCAGCCGCTCGGCGGGCAGCCAGTCCTCCAGCGGGCTGAGGCGTGGCTCGGGCAGGTCATCGCCCGCCTCGCCGAACAGAGACACCTGCGCCGATCCCTTTTGATCGTGGATCGCCGCCGAATAGCGCATCAGCGCCTCTATGCTGTCGAAAACCCGGCGGCGATTGCGGTCCAGCTCGTCAAAGCCGCCCGCCCGCGCCAGCATTTCCAGCGGCCGCTTGCCGATGGATTTCAGATCGACCCGCCGCGCGAAATCAAACAGGGTCACGAACGGCTTGTCGCCGCGCGCCGCCACGATGAGGCGCATCGCCTCCACGCCGACATTTTTCAGCGCCCCCAGCCCGTAATGCAGCACCCCGTCCCGGACGGCGAATGTCGCCTCGGACCGGTTCACGCAGGGCGGCGCCCAGGGCAGGTCCAGTTTCTTGCGGACCTCTTCGAAATAGACGGCCAGCTTGTCGGTCAGGTGGATGTCGCAGTTCATCACACCGGCCATGAATTCGACCGGATGGTTGGCCTTCAGCCAGGCGGTCTGATAGCTGACCACGGCATAGGCCGCCGCATGCGACTTGTTGAAGCCGTAATTGGCGAATTTGTCCAGAAGGTTCCACACCTCCAGCGCCTTCGCGTCATCCACGCCGTTTTCCTTGGCCCCGGCGATGAACTTGGGCCGTTCGGCATCCATCGCTTCCTGGATCTTCTTGCCCATGGCGCGGCGCAGCAGGTCGGCGCCGCCAAGCGAATAGCCCGCCATTTCCTGCGCGATCTGCATCACCTGTTCCTGGTAGACGATGATGCCCTGCGTTTCGTCCAGGATATGGTCGATCGAGGGGTGCAGGGTCTCGCGGTCGCTCAGCCCGTTCTTGACCTCGCAGAATTTGGGGATGTTCTCCATCGGGCCGGGCCGGTAGAGGGCCACAAGCGCGATGATATCCTCGATACAATCGGGTTTCATCCGCTTGAGCGCGTCCATCATGCCCGAACTTTCCACCTGGAACACCGCCACGGTGCGCGCCCTTGCATAAAGCTCATAGGTCTTGGGATCATCCAGCGGGATCTGCCCGATATCGTTCTCGGCGCCTTCGAAGGGGTCATAGATCGTGCTGCCATCGGCCGCGATATGCAGGTCACGCCCCGAGGCATGGATCTGCTCGATCGCGTTCTGGATCACGGTCAGCGTCTTGAGGCCCAGAAAGTCGAATTTCACCAGCCCGGCCTGTTCCACCCATTTCATGTTGAACTGCGTGGCCGGCATGTCAGACCGCGGATCCTGGTAAAGCGGGACCAGTTCATCCAGCGAGCGGTCGCCGATCACGACGCCCGCGGCGTGGGTCGAGGCATTGCGCAACAGCCCCTCCACCTGCATGCCGTATTTCAGCAGCCGGTCCACCACCTCTTCGCGCTTGGCCTCGTCGCGCAGGCGCTCCTCCTGGGCCAGCGCCTTTTCGATGCTGACGGGTTTCACGCCCTCGACGGGGATCATCTTGGACAGGCGATCCACCTGCCCGTAAGGCATCTGCAACACGCGCCCGATGTCCCGCACCGCGGCCTTGGACAACAGCGCACCGAAGGTGATGATCTGGCCCACCCGGTCACGGCCATATTTTTTCTGGACGTACTGGATCACCTCTTCGCGGCGATCCATGCAGAAATCGATGTCGAAGTCGGGCATGCTGACCCGTTCGGGATTCAGGAAGCGCTCGAAAAGCAGGCTGTAGCGCAAAGGATCAAGGTCGGTGATCGTCAGCGCATAGGCCACGAGACTGCCCGCGCCCGATCCGCGCCCCGGCCCCACCGGGATATCGTGATCCTTGGCCCATTTGATGAAATCGGCCACGATCAGAAAATACCCCGGGAAGCCCATCCCCTCGATGATCCCCAGTTCGAAATCCAGACGTTCCTCATAGTCTTCGACCGGGGCGGCATGGGGAATGACCGCCAGCCGCGCCTCAAGGCCGGCGCGGGCCTGACGGCGCAATTCATCCACCTCGTCATCGGCGAACCTGGGCAGGATCGGATCACGGCGATACGCGCCGAACGCACAGCGGCGGGCAATCTCGACCGTGTTTTCGATCGCTTCCGGCAAGTCGGCGAAAAGCGTCGCCATCTCCGCCGGGCTTTTGAAGTAATGCTGCGGGGTCAGGCGACGGCGCGGATCGGACTGGTCGACATAGGCGCCTTCGGCCACGCAGATCATCGCGTCATGCGCCTCGTACATCCGGCCGGCCGGGAAATAGACATCGTTTGTGGCCACCAGCGGCAGATCCATCGCATAAGCCATCTCGACGAACCCACGCTCGGTCAGGCGTTCGGCCTCGGGCACGCCATCCTCGCCGCGGTGGCGCTGCAACTCAACATAAAGCCGGTCGATGAACATGGATTTGAGTCGTCCCATCAGCGCCTCTGCCGCCGGGCGTTGCCCGGCCTGCAACAAGCGCCCCACCGGCCCGTCCGGCCCGCCCGTCAGGCAGATCACGGAGCCGCAATGCGCCTCCAGATCCTCGGGCGTAAGATGCGGCAATTGCCCGTCCCCGCGCAGGTAGAGCGCCGAATTGAGCTTCATCAGGTTCTCGTAGCCCTGTTCGTTCTGGGCCAGCAGGACGATGGGCGCGGGCGGCTTTGCGCGCTTGCCCGGCTCAGGCGCCAGGTATTCCAGATCCATCTGGCAGCCCATGATCGGCTGGATACCCGCCCCCGACGCCGTTACGGAAAACTCCAGCGCCGCGAACATGTTGTTGGTGTCGGTCACGGCCACGGCCGGCATGCCCGCCTCACGGCACAGATCGGGCAGCTTTTTCAGCCGCACGGCGCCTTCCAGCAGGGAATATTCGGTATGGACGCGAAGATGGATGAATCGGGGTGCACTGCTCATGGCCCGTACTCTAGGACAGGCCGCGCCGGCCCGCCACAGGAACGATGACAAATCATGCAGGCCGACGAATCGTCCTGCCCCACGACGGCAAAGGCATTGCCGTTGCCCACGCCACTGGGCTACTGACTTTGGCAACGATCGAACAGACGGGGATTCTGCGTGACGGGGGCGCTGCTGACCATTTCCGGCCTGACCAAGGCCTATCCCGGCGTTGTGGCCAACGACGACGTCTCCTTCGACATCCGCGAAGGCGAGGTGCATGCGCTTCTGGGGGAAAACGGCGCGGGCAAGTCCACGCTGGTCAAGATGATCTACGGCCTTGTCAGACCCGACAGCGGCGAGATGCAGTTGCGCGGCGCGCCCTTTGCGCCGGCCGAACCGCGCGCCGCGCGCGCGGCAGGCGTGGCGATGGTGTTCCAGCATTTCTCGCTCTTCGATGCGATGAGCGTGGCCGAGAACATCGCCCTCGGCATGGAAAAACCGCCCCGCCTGCGCGATCTGGCCCACCGTATCCGGGAGGTGTCGGAAACCTACGGCCTGCCGCTTGATCCCTATCGCACCGTGGGCGGGTTGTCGGCAGGCGAGCGCCAGCGGGTCGAGATCATCCGCTGCCTGCTGCAGGATCCGCGCCTTCTGATCATGGATGAGCCCACGTCGGTTCTGACCCCGCAGGAGGTGGACATCCTGTTCCAGACCCTGCGCAAGCTGACCGCCGAGGGGGTGGCGATCCTGTACATTTCCCACAAGCTGGAGGAAATCCGCGCGCTCTGCGACCGCGCCACGATCCTGCGCCATGGCCGCAATGTCGGCACCTGTGTGCCATCGCAAACCACGGCCCGCGCGATGGCGGAAATGATGGTCGGCGCCAGCTTTGCCGCCCCGGCCCGCGCGCCGCACGCCACGGGCGCGGTCGCGCTTGATGTCACGGGCCTGTCGATGCCCGCGCCCGATGCCTTCGGCACGGCGCTCAGGAACATTCACCTGCAACTGCACGAGGGTGAAATCCTCGGGGTTGGCGGGGTCGCGGGCAACGGACAGGACGAGTTGCTGGCCGCGCTGTCCGGCGAACGGCGCAGCACCGGCGACGCGATCCGCCTGCGCGGCCGCCCCATCGGGCGGCTGGGGCCCAATGCGCGGCGCGATCTGGGCCTGCTGACCGCCCCCGAAGAACGACTGGGCCACGCCGCCGCGCCCGAGATGAGCCTGACCGAGAATGTCCTGCTGACCGCCGCGCGCCGACAGAACCTTGTCAGCCACGGGTTTCTGCGCTGGCCCGCGGCACGCCGGTTCGCCGGGCAGGTGATCACCGCCTTCGACGTGCGCACGCCCGGCCCCGAAACGGCCGCGCGCGCGCTGTCGGGCGGCAACCTGCAGAAATTCGTCATCGGCCGCGAGGTGCTGCAACAACCCGGCATCCTGATCGTGAATCAGCCCACATGGGGCGTCGATGCCGCCGCCGCCGCCGCGATCCGGCAGGCGCTTCTGGATCTTGCCGCCAATGGCACGGCGATCCTGTGCATCAGCCAGGACCTTGATGAACTGATCGAAATCTCCGACCGGTTCGCCGCCCTCAACGAGGGCCGCCTGAGCGAGGCGCACGCAACCCGCGACCTCAGCCTCGAAGAGATCGGCCTGATGATGGGCGGCGCGCATGGCATGGAGGTGGCGCATGCCTGACCCGGCCAACCATCCCGCGCCCCCTGCCCCCACCTGCGCGCCCTGCCCGTCTTCTTCTGGCCTGAAATATCCCGGGGGGGACGTTGAAATCCCACGGATTTCAACGTGGGGGGCAGCGCCCCCCGCCTCCAGCCGGAGCTTCGCGCCATGCTGAAGCTTGAAAAACGCCCGCAGCCCTCGCGCGCCTGGACCTACCTGACCCCGGTTCTGGCGGTGGTTGTGACCATGCTGGCGGGCGGTGCGCTTTTCGCGATGCTGGGCAACGACCCGGTCGAGGCGATCCGGACCATTTTCTGGGAGCCGCTTTTCGGCGAATTCGCTTCGTATTACCGGCCGCAATTGCTGGTCAAGGCGGGGCCGCTGATCCTGATCGCGATCGGGCTCAGCCTGGGGTTTCGGGCCGGCATCTGGAACATCGGGGCCGAGGGGCAATACATTATCGGCGCGATCACGGGCGCGGCGGTCGGGCTGGCCTTCTACCCGGTCGACCTGTGGGTGATCTTTCCACTGATGATCCTCGCGGGTGCGCTTGGCGGGTGGGTCTGGGCGATGATCCCGGGCCTGCTGAAGGTGCGGTTCGGCACCAACGAAATCCTGGTGTCGCTGATGCTGGTCTATGTCGCCGAACAGCTGCTCGCCAAGATGGCCCTTGGCCTGCTGCGTAATCCCGAGGGGCGCGGGTTTCCCGGCTCGCGCAACCTGCAGCAATACCCCGCGGCACATAACGCCGAGATCATCACGGGCACCGGCATGCACTGGGGCGTGGTGGCCGCGTTCATCGCGGTGATCTTTGCCTATGTTCTGCTGAGCCGGCATATACTCGGGCACCAGATCCAGCTGGCAGGACAAGCCCCGCGCGCCGCGCGCTTTGCCGGGGTGAACCCGGCGCGCCTGACCCTGATCTGCCTGGGGCTGTCGGGCGCATTGGCCGGAATGGCAGGCATGTTCGAAGTGTCCGGCCCGGCCGGACAAATCAGCATCGATTTCAACGTCGGCTATGGTTTTACCGCGATCATCGTGGCGTTCCTGGGCCGGTTGCACCCGGTGGGGATTGCGCTGGCGGGGCTGCTGATGGCGCTGACCTATATCGGCGGCGAGATCGCCGAGCTGAACCTGTCGCTGCCCGCCGCGGCCATCCAGATGTTCCAGGGCATGCTGCTGTTCTTCCTGCTGGCCGTGGACGTGCTGACGAATTACCGCGTTCGCCTCAGAACGGCGGAGGTGGCCTGATGGACCTGTCGTCGATCTCGCCCACCCTTCTGCTGGCCTCGCTGATCGTGGCCGCCACGCCGATCCTGCTGGCCGCCCTTGGCGAGTTGGTGGTGGAACGCGCGGGCGTTCTCAACCTCGGGGTCGAGGGGATGATGATCACCGGCGCGATCTGCGGCTTTGCCATCGCCGTCAACACCGGCTCACCCGCGCTTGGCTTCGTCATGGCCGCGGTTGGCGGGGCGGCCCTCGCGCTGCTCTTTGCGCTGCTGACGCAGGTGGCGCTGGCCAACCAAGTGGCCTCGGGGCTGGCGCTGACGCTGTTCGGGCTGGGCCTGTCGGCGCTTCTGGGACAGGGCTATGTCGGGATCAAGCCACCGCCGACGGGAAAGCTCGACATCCCCATGCTCAGCGATCTTCCGTTTCTGGGGCGCGTGGTGTTCGGCCATGACCTGATGGTCTATATCGCTCTCGCGCTTGTCGCGGCGGTCTGGGCCACGCTGAAATACACTCGCGCAGGGCTGATCCTGCGGGCCGTGGGCGAAAACCACGACGCCGCCCACGCGCTTGGCTACAAGGTGGTGAGGGTGCGCATTCTGGCGATCCTGTTCGGCGGGGCCTGCGCGGGTCTGGGCGGGGCCTATATCAGCCTCGTGCGCGTGCCCCAGTGGACCGACGGCATGACCGCCGGCGCCGGATGGATCGCGCTAGCCCTCGTCGTTTTCGCCAGCTGGAAGGCCGGGCGCGTCCTGCTGGGCGCGTGGCTGTTCGGCGGGATCACCGTGCTGCAGTTGAACCTTCAGGCCGCCGGGGCCGCGATCCCGGTGGAATACCTTTCGATGTCGCCCTACTTGATCACCATTCTCGTGCTGGTCATCATGTCGGCCGACAAATCCCGCGCGCCCGCCTCGCTGGGCCGCACCTTTCATGCCTCACAATGAGGCCCAACCAGAACACGAAGGAACAACAGGGAGTTTCCGAATGACATTCACCAGATTGCTTGCCAGCGCCGCGCTGGCGCTTGGCCTGGCCGGGGCCGCCACGGCACAGGACAAGACCAAGGTCGGCTTCATCTATGTCGGTCCCATCGGCGACGGTGGCTGGACCTATGAACATGACCAGGGCCGCCTCGCCGTCGAGGAACATTTCGGCGACAAGGTCGAAACCGTCTACCAGGAAAGCGTTCCCGAGGGCGCGGATGCCGAACGCGCCATCACCCAGATGGCCCTGCGCGGCGCGGACCTGATCTTTACCACCTCCTTCGGCTTCATGGATCCGACGGTCAATGTCGCGGCCAAGTTTCCCGATGTGAAATTCGAACACGCGACCGGCTACAAGACGGCGCCGAACGTCTCGACCTATTCGGCCCGGTTCTACGAGGGTCGCGCCATCCAGGGTCACATCGCCGGCAAGATGACCAAGTCCAACATCATCGGCTATGTCGCCTCCTACCCGATCCCCGAGGTGATCCGCGGCATCAACGCCGCCTTCATCCATGCCCGCAAGGTCAACCCGGATGTCCAGTTCAAGATCATCTGGGCCTTCACCTGGTATGATCCCTCCAAGGAGGCCGACGCCGCCACCGCCCTGATCGACCAGGGCGCGGACGTGATCCTGCAGCACACCGATTCCACAGCCCCACAGGCCGTGGCCCAGGAACGCGGCGATGTCGTCACCTTCGGCCAGGCCTCGGACATGGGGCAATATGCGCCCTTCCCGCGCGTCAGCTCCATCATCGATGACTGGGCGCCCTATTACATCGCGCGCACGCAGGCCGTGATGGACGGCACGTGGGAAAGCAAGGAGACATGGGACGGCATCGGCCCGGGCATGGTCGCCATCGGCGAGATCACCGACGCCGTTCCCGC
>JANSYB010000571.1 GCA_024742655.1 Paracoccaceae bacterium
CCTGCGGCCTACTAGCAGGGTATGGACCAGACATCCCATGACCGCCTTCTGATCATCGACTTCGGCAGCCAGGTGACGCAGCTGATCGCACGCCGCCTGCGCGAGTTGAACGTTTATTGTGAAATCCATCCCTACCAGAATGTCGACGGCGCCTTCCTACAGGCCTTTGACCCGCGGGCCGTGATCTTTTCCGGTGGACCCGATTCGGTGATGCGCGAGGGCAGTCCGCGCCCCCCCGCCGAGGTCTACCGGTTGGGTGTGCCGATCCTCGGCATCTGCTATGGCCAGCAGGTGATGATGCATGACCTTGGTGGCAAGGTGGAGGCCGGGGAACACGCCACCGCCGAGTTCGGACGCGCCTATGTCACCCCCACCACCAGCCATTCGGAGGTTCTGGACGGCTGGTTCTCGGGCGACGACGACCGCGAACAGGTCTGGATGAGCCATGGCGACCACGTCAGCGAAATCGCCCCGGGCTTCGAGGTCTACGGCACCTCGCCCGGCGCACCCTTTGCCATCACGGGCGATCCCGCGCGCCGCTTTTACGCGGTGCAGTTCCATCCCGAGGTGCACCACACCCCCAATGGCAAGACACTTTATGCGAATTTCGTGCGCATGGCGGGGTTTGCCGGCGACTGGACGATGGATGCCTACCGCGAGGAGGCGATCCGCAAGATCCGCGAACAGGTCGGCGACAAGCGTGTGATCTGCGGCCTGTCGGGCGGCGTCGACAGCTCGGTCGCGGCTGTTCTGATCCACGAGGCGATCGGCGATCAGCTGACCTGCGTCTTTGTCGATCACGGGCTTTTGCGCCTGAACGAGGCCGACGAAGTCGTGTCGATGTTCCGCGACAACTACAATATCCCGCTGATCCATGCCGATGAAAGCGAGCTGTTTCTGGGCGAGCTGGAAGGGCAAAGCGACCCCGAGACCAAGCGCAAGATCATCGGCAAGCTGTTCATCGACGTCTTTCAGAAACACGCCAACGAGATCGAAGGCGCGGAATTCCTCGCGCAGGGCACGCTTTATCCGGACGTAATCGAATCCGTGTCCTTTTCCGGCGGGCCCTCGGTGACCATCAAGAGCCATCACAACGTGGGCGGCCTGCCCGAGAAGATGGGCCTGAAACTGGTGGAACCGCTGCGCGAACTCTTCAAGGACGAGGTCCGCGCGCTTGGCCGTGAACTGGGCCTGCCCGACAGTTTCATCGGCCGCCACCCCTTCCCGGGGCCGGGCCTTGCGATCCGCTGTCCCGGTGAGATCACCCGCGAAAAGCTTGAGATCCTGCGCAAGGCCGATGCCGTCTATATCGACCAGATCCGCAAGCACGGTCTTTATGACGACATCTGGCAGGCATTTGTCGCGATCCTGCCGGTGCGCACGGTGGGCGTGATGGGCGACGGGCGCACCTATGATTATGCCTGCGCGCTGCGGGCGGTGACCTCGGTCGACGGCATGACGGCCGATTACTATCCCTTCAGTCACGAATTCCTCGGCGAAACGGCCACGCGCATCATCAACGAGGTCAAGGGCATCAACCGGGTGACCTACGACATCACCTCGAAGCCGCCGGGCACGATCGAATGGGAATAACGAACCTTGCCGCCCCATGGTGGTGCGATCCGGGGCGGCATGGATGAGCCTGCTGCTGCGAAACTACGGCGAGACCGACTTCATCACCGGGCTGCGCTTTATCGCGGCGGCCATGGTGATCGCCATCCATACGCAGGCGTTTCGTGATTTCGGGGCGCTTGGCAATGTCATCACCGACAACGGCAAGTACGGCGTCCACATCTTTTTCGTGATCTCGGGGTTCACCATCGCGCGCACCTATCGCAGTTCGGGCGGGTACGGGCGCTTTGTCGGGCGCCGCATGATGCGCATCGCGCCGCTCTATTACCTGCTGATCCTGATCGCTTTTCTTCTGATGCAGAACGGAACGCTGCCCCGAGGCGGCTGGATGGATTATTACGGCGTCGAGCCGGACAGTTACAACCTGTTGATGCACCTTACCTTCCTGAGCGGATTCGATGCGCGCATCGCCAATTCGCTGCTGGGGGTCGAATGGTCGATCCCGGTCGAGGTGTTCTGGTACCTCGTTCTGCCACTGGTGCTGCCGGTCACGATGCAGGCGAAACGACGGCTTGCCATTTTCCTGGGCCTGCTTGTGCTGGCGGGGCTGACCCGCGTGGCCGACCATTTGTGGCTGCCCGATCATGCGGCCCATTTCATGCCGTTCAGCTATGGCGCGCTGTTCTATCTCGGCGCGCTGGCCGAAACATGGCGCAACCAGGCACGTGATCTGGCCCCCCGGCAGCGGGTTACCCTGAC
>JANSYB010000182.1 GCA_024742655.1 Paracoccaceae bacterium
CTCAGACGGACAGGCAGATATACTTCATCTCGAGGAAATCCTCGATCCCGTGATGGCTGCCCTCGCGGCCAAGGCCCGATTGCTTGACCCCGCCGAACGGCGCCACCTCTGTCGAGATGATCCCGGTGTTCACGCCGACGATGCCGTATTCCAGCGCCTCGGCCACCTTGTAGACGCGGCTGAGATCCTTGGCGTAGAAATAGCTGGCAAGGCCGAAGATCGTGTCATTGGCCATGGCGATCACGTCATCCTCGTCCTCGAACTTGAAGAGCGGCGCCAGCGGGCCGAACGTCTCGTCCTGGCTGACCATCATGTCCTGCGTGACACCGGTGATGATCGTGGGCGGCAGGAAATAGCCCGCACCCTGCATCCCCTCACCGCCGCCCAGGATCACCTCGGCGCCCTTGGCCGTCGCGTCGGCCACGTGCTCCTGAACCTTCTGGATGGCGTCGGCGTTGATCAGCGGACCCAGCTGTGTGCCGTCCTCCAGACCGTCACCGATCTTCATCTTCGCCACGGCCTCTTTCAGCTTGGCCGAGAAAGCATCGTAAACCCCCGCCTGCACATAGATGCGGTTGGCGCACACGCAGGTCTGACCATTGTTGCGAAACTTGCACATGATGGCGCCTTCCACGGCAGCATCCAGATCGGCATCGTCGAACACGATGAAAGGCGCGTTGCCGCCCAGCTCCATCGAGCATTTCATCACCTGGTCGGCGGCCTGCCGCAACAGGATGCGCCCCACCTCGGTCGAGCCGGTGAAGGTCAGCTTGCGCACGGCGGGGTTCTCGCAGAACTCTTTGCCGATCTCGGAGGAACTCGACGAGGTGACGATGCTGAACACGCCCTTGGGGATGCCCGCGCGTTCGGCCAGAACGCCCATCACCGTGGCCGACAACGGCGTTTCCTTGGCTGGCCGGCCGACAAAGGAACAGCCCGCCGCCAGCGCCGGCGCCGCCTTGCGGGTGATCATCGCGTTGGGAAAATTCCACGGCGTGATCGATGCCGCCACGCCGATGGGCTGTTTCAGCACCATGATCCGCTTGTCGCGCTGGTGGCCGGGGATCGTCTCACCGTAGATGCGCTTGGCCTCTTCGGCGAAGAACTCGATGAAACTCGCGCCATAGCCGATCTCGCCCTTGGCCTCGGCCAGCGGTTTGCCCTGCTCGGCGGTCAGGATCGTGGCCAGATCGTCGGCGTTTTCCATCATCAGGTCGAACCAGCGGCGCAGCACGGCGGCGCGTTCCTTGCCGGTCCATTGCGCCCAGTCCTTTTGCGCGGCCTCGGCCGTGGCGATGGCCTTGGCCACCTGTGCCCGGCTCATATCCGCCACGTTGGCGATCACGTCGCCACGCGCGGGGTTGGTCACCTCGAACGTACCGTTGTCGCCGTCCACCCACTCCCCGCCGGCATAGGCCTGCTCGGCCAGCAGGCTGGGATCCTTCAGAAGCGATTTGAGATTGGTCGCGGTATCGAGCATGGTGTCCTCCAGGTAAAACGTCTCGTCTTTGGCAAAGCATCTGGGGCAGGCTTTGTCCAGTGCCAGAACAAAGGGAAAATCGCATGGAACTGGATGACGCCTATGCCAACGCCGCTCATATACCGGGGGCGGCCGACTATCCGCCCCGCTGGGCGCAAAAGGCGCAATCCTTTCGCGACAGGCTGTCCGCCGAGGGTCGCGCGATGCTGGATCAACCCTATGGCGACAGTGCCCGGCAGATGTTCGACCTGTTCCAGCCCGAGGGCGCGGCGCGGGGCCTGTGCATCTTCGTGCATGGCGGCTACTGGCTGCGCTTCGACAAGTCCTGGTGGTCGCACCTCGCCACCGGGGCACTGGAGCATGGCTGGGCCGTCGCGCTGCCGAGTTACGACCTGTGCCCGGAGGTGCGGATCGAAGATATCACCCGCCAGATCGCCCGGGCGATCCCGGTGATCGCAACCCTCGTGCCCGGCCCCATGGCACTCACCGGGCATTCGGCGGGCGGGCATCTCGTCGCCCGGATGCTTGAGCCCGGCCTGCTTCCGCCCGACGTGGCCGCCCGTCTGCACCGCGTCGTGCCGATCTCACCGGTGGCCGACCTGCGACCGCTCTTGCAGACATCCATGAACGCGCAATTCGCCCTGAGCCCCGAGGACGCCGCCGCCGAAAGCCCCGTCCTGATGACCGAACGTCTTGACGTGCCGGTGATCACATGGGTCGGCGCCGAGGAACGGCCCGCTTTCCTTGACCAGAACCGCTGGCTGGCAAAGGCCTGGGGCATCCCCGAACGTATCGCGCCCGGCAAGCACCATTTCGACGTGATCGACGCACTGGAAGACCCGGGCAGCCTGATGCTCGACGATCTTCTGGGCTGAGTTTTCACTGTTCCCAAAATACTCGAAAACCGACGCCGATCACGCGCGCAGGATTTTGAGTATTTGAAGAACGATGAAAGTCAGGGGTCCAGGGATCTCCAGCAAGGAAGGGCATCGCCGGGGGATGGGTGGGCGGCGTAAACCGCCCTTGCAATCGCCCGCGCCATGCAGGTGGCCGCCGCGTGACCCAACATCAAAAGATCCGGCACGGGATCGGTCAGCGCGCGGGCCCCCGTTGCCGCAGCAAAGATTAGGTCGCCGTCCATCGGCGTGTGCGACGGCAACAGCGCCCGGGCGAACCCGTCATGTGCCGCCGTGGCCAGCCTTGTGCACTGCGCCTGCGTCAGCGCCGCGTCCGTGGCCACGATACCGATGGTGGTGTTGGCATGTTGCGCCAGCTTCGTGGTCGGCAGGTGCACGTCCGGGTAAGCCCGCGCCACACCCAGCCCGCCGAACTCGTCACCGATCTCGAAAGGCGCGGCCCAGAACTGCGGCCCCTCGCCCACCACCGCCGAGCCAAGCGCATTCACCGCCACCAGCGCGCCCACCGTCACCCCTGACGGCAGCACCAGCGAGGCCGAGCCAAGCCCGCCCTTGAGGGTGGCCGTCGTGGCCCCGGTGCCCGCGCCTGCGCTGCCCAGGGCGAACTCCTCGCCGCGATTGGCCAGCGCCTCGGCCCCCAGCCGTTTGTAGGGGTTATCGGCCCACGCCTTGTCCCCGCCGTTCAGCAGGTCGAACAGGATCGCCCCCGGCACGATCGGCACCCGCGCCGGCCCGACGGCGAACCCCCGCCCCTCGGCCCGCAGCGCGTCGGCCACTCCTGAGGCCGCATCGAGGCCAAAGGCCGATCCGCCCGACAGCACCAGCGCATCGACCTGTTCCACCGTCTTGTCCGCGGCCAGCAGATCTGTTTCCCGCGTGCCCGGCGCGCCGCCCATCACATGTACCCCGGCGGTAAACGGCTCCTCGCCGAGCAATACACTGACCCCGGTCTTGATCCCGTCATCCCGCGCATTGCCCACCAGAAGCCCCGGCACATCTGTGATCAGGTTCCGCTTTCCCGGTTCTGCCGTCATGGTACAAATACGCCCTTCCCGTGTCGCAAATCATCTTGCCAGATCTTGCGGGATGGGCAAGAACGCAAGTGACCCCGGGCGATGGCGTCGCCCCTTCACCGGGTCCTCATATCCAAACAGTCCTGAACGCCGGGACCTTTCTTTGCGAAGGAGGGTCACTATGACTGCGCACCCTGATACCACCCAGTTCGGCGGCACCGACCGCCCCCAGATGTACCGCTTCCACAATGGCGCAAAGGCGCCGCTGCCCTTTGAGCCGGCGGAATACGAGGCCCGCCTTGCCGGGCTGCGGGCGATCATGGCCGAGTTGGGCCTTGATGCCGCCGTCTTCACCTCGATGCACAACATCGCCTATTACTCGGGCTTTCTCCACTGTGCCTTCGGTCGGCCCTATGGCCTTGTCGTCACCGCCACCGACAGCGTCACGATCAGCGCGGGCATCGACGCCGGCCAACCCTGGCGGCGCTGTCACGGCGACAACATCACCTATACCGACTGGCAGCGCGACAATTACTGGCGCGCGATCCAGTCTGTCACCGGGACAGGCAAGGCCATCGGCTACGAGGGCGATCATCTGACGCTCATGCAGAAGGACAAGCTTGATGCGTTCCTGACCCCCTCCCGCAGTTTGGATATCGCGGGCCACACCATGCGGCAGCGTATGGAGAAATCACCCGCCGAAATCGCACTCATCCGAAAATGCACGGCGATTGCGGATGTGGGTGGGTATGCCATCCGCGACGTGGTGGGCGAAGGGGTGCGCGAGATCGACGTGGCCATGGCCGGGCGCGACGCGATGGAACTGGAAATCGCCCGTGTCTTTCCCGATGCCGAGTACCGCGACAGCTGGGTCTGGTTCCAGTCAGGCATCAATACCGACGGCGCGCACAACCCTGTAACCGCCCGCAAGCTGCAACGCGGCGATATCCTGTCGCTCAACACTTTCCCGATGATCTCGGGCTATTACGTGGCACTGGAGCGCACCCTGTTCGTAGGCGAGGTCGATGACGCCTCGCTGGCGATCTGGCGGGCCAACGTGGACACCCATGAACATGGCATGTCCCTGCTCAGGCCGGGTGTCAGCTGTGCCGAGGTCACGCACAAGATCAACGCGTTCCTCGCAGAGCGGAACCTGCTGCAATACCGCAACTTCGGCTATGGCCATTCCTTCGGCCTCCTGTCGCATTACTATGGCCGCGAGGCAGGTCTGGAACTGCGCGAGGATATCGACACCGTGCTGGAACCCGGCATGGTCATCTCGATGGAGCCGATGCTGACGCTGCCCGAAGGGCAGCCCGGCGCGGGCGGGTACAGAGAGCATGACGTGCTGGTGATCACCAAGGACGGCAACGAGAACATCACCGGCTATCCCTACGGACCGGAGTTCAACATCGTGGCGTGATCCGGCAGGGGCCGCCAGTGCCCGTCCCACCATGGCCTTTCGGTTGTGTTTCTGTGATCGAGGCACGATAAGATGGACGCGCCCGTGACCCGCTCTCTCGATCAGGTCACGGGCGCGCAGGCAAAGGGGGACGGCAATGGTCTATGTCAAATGGGTGTTCTGGACGGTGATCGTTCTTTGCGTCGCCGGCTTTCTGCATTACACGCTGCCGCAGACCGATATCGCGCGGATCACCGACACCTATGAAAAGCGTATCGATTTCGGAGAAAACTCGATCTTCTGGTCGAACCAGGGCACGGGCGATGCCGAGAACACACCCAACCGCGATATCTTCTTCATTCAGACGGTGCGCACAAATGGCCGCGTGATGGTCTACCGCAATGAAGACACCGCGTGGGGCTGGCCGCCCTATTTCAAGTTCGACACCTCGAACCTGCAGGCCGAGGCGGCCGATCTGAAATCCACCGCGGAGACCCCGAAATGGGTCGCGGTGCGTCACTATGGCTGGCGCAACGAGTTCCTGTCGATCTTTCCCAACGCGATCGGCGTGAACCAGGTCGAGGGGCCGGACGTGCGATTCATCCCCTGGTTCAACATCATCCTGCTGACGGTACTGTTCGCGATCTTCTGGGCGATCCGCGTACGCTGGATTCGGTTCCGCGAGAACCGCATCAATCCCAAGATCGACGAATGGACGGATGGATGGGGCTGAGCAAGCTGCCTGGAAACACTCCGGTGGAGCGTTTCGCTTGCGACCAGGCGGGGCCCCGGCAACAAACCACGCAACCCAGACACCCCACACCCAATCGCCGCCCGAGGGCGTAGGGTCGGGTGGGCGGGACGCCCGAGGGCGGCGATCCTACCGCTTGCCGTAATACAGCCCCACGACATGTTCCGCCTCGGCAAAGAACAGCCA
>JANSYB010000542.1 GCA_024742655.1 Paracoccaceae bacterium
CTTGTGCGCGGCGAGGTGCTGTCGCTGCGCAACCGCGAATTCGTCGAGGCCGCCACCCTGTCGGGCCAAAGCAACCTGCGCATCATCCTGCGCCAGGTGCTGCCCAATGCCCTGCCCCCGATCATCGTTCTGGCCTCGCTGATGGTGGCCACGGCGATCCTGCTGGAAAGCTCTCTGAGCTTTCTGGGGCTGGGGGATCCCAACGTGATGTCCTGGGGTTACATGATCGGGGCGGCGCGCACCGTGCTGCGCACCGCGTGGTGGCTCAGCTTCATCCCCGGGATCGCGATCCTGCTGACGGTTCTGGCCCTGAACCTGATCGGTGAAGGCCTGAACGACGCGCTGAACCCGCGCCTGCGGAGACGCACGACATGACCCTGTTGACCATTGAAAACCTGTCCATCGCCCTGCCCAAGGGGGCCGATCGCGCGCTGGCGGTCAAGGATGTGTCCTTCACCCTCGACAAGGGGGAGATCCTTTGCATCGTCGGCGAAAGCGGCTCGGGCAAATCCATGTCGGCCAACGCGCTGATGGGCCTGCTGCCCGAAGGGGTCACCCCCGCCGACGGGCGCATCCTGTTCGAGGGACGTGACCTGCTGAGCCTCGGTGAGGACGACATGCTGGCGCTGCGCGGGCATGACATCTCGATGATCTTTCAGGAACCGCTCAGCGCGCTGAACCCCCTGATGCGCATCGGCGACCAGATCGCCGAGGTGTTCGAGGCGCACAATATCCTGACCCCGTCAGAGCGCCGCGCCCGCGCGCTGGAACTGCTGCACGAGGTGGGTCTGCCCGACCCCGAGACCACAATCCGCGCCTATCCGTTTCAGCTGTCGGGCGGGCAACGTCAGCGTGTGGTGATCGCCATGGCACTGGCGCTGGAGCCCAAGATCCTGATCGCGGATGAGCCGACCACCGCGCTGGACGTGACGACACAGGCGCAGATCCTCGACCTGATCGAGGATCTGCGGCGCAAACACGGCATGGCCGTGCTGTTCATCACCCATGATTTCGGCGTCGTGGCCGATATCGCCGACCGCGTGATCGTCATGCAATCGGGCGAGGTGGTCGAGACCGGCGAGGCCGACACCGTCCTGCTCAACCCCACCCACCCCTATACGCGCGCTCTGCTGGATGCGATCCCAGGGCTCAGCTTTCGCGAAAGCGACAAAAGTGCCGCCCCCCCGATCCTGAGCGTGCGGGATCTCAGCATGACTTTCACCTCGCGCAGTTCGGGCCTGTTTCGCAAACCCCGCGTGGTCAAGGCCGTGCAGGAGGCCGGTTTCGACCTGCATCAAGGTGAGACCATCGGCATCGTGGGCGAAAGCGGCTCTGGCAAATCGACATTGGGGCGGTGCCTCGTGCGGTTGCTCAAACCACAACAGGGTGTGGTGGAAATCGGCGGTCAGGATATTTCCAAGCTGACCGGCGACACCCTGCGCCGGCACCGCCGCCGCATCCAGATGGTGTTTCAGGATCCGTTCTCGTCGCTCAACCCGCGCGCGCGCATCGGCACCATCCTGACAGAGGGCCTGATCGCCTATGGCACCGACAAGCCCACCGCGCGCAAGAAGGCGGCGGAGTTGCTGACGCTGGTGGGCCTCGACCCGTCGGCGATGGACAGGTTTCCGCATGAGTTTTCCGGCGGGCAGCGCCAGCGCATCGGCATCGCACGCGCCCTCGCGCTCGAGCCCGAGGTGATCATCGCGGACGAGGCCGTCTCGGCGCTGGACGTGTCCATCCAGGCTCAGGTGCTTGACCTGCTGGCCGATCTGCGGGACCGGCTGAACCTGTCGATGATCTTCATCACCCATGATCTGCGCGTGGCGGCACAGGTTTGCGACCGCATCATCGTGATGCAGGAGGGGCGCATGGTCGAATTCGGCCCCTGCGCGCAGGTTCTGGGGGCACCGCAGACGGACTATACCCGCTCCCTGCTCGATGCGATCCCCGGCAAGGCCCATGAAGAGGCCCTTGCCGCGCAGAAAGAGGCCAGATCGTGAGCCGCCCGGCCCCGGCCCCGCAGCACGAGGTCGTCGAAGGCGTCTACCTGTGCAGCGATCTGGATCTTCAGGACCTGTTCGGCGAGGCCATCGCCGCCCAGCCAGGCCTGCGTGTCTATCACCCCGACGCGGTGCCCGACCCGTCGCGCATCCGGTTCGCGCTTGTCTGGCGTCCGGCCCAGGATGCGTTCAAGGCCTATCCGAATATCGAGCTGGTTCAGGTCATCGCCGCCGGTGTGGACGGCGTTCTGGGCAACCCCGGCCTGCCCCACGGTGCCGTGGTCACCCGCGTGCATGATGACGAACAGGCCCGCATCATGGCAGGCTTTGCCGCCTGGCACGTGGTCTGGCATCACCGTCAGATGGGCCATTACCTGTCCGCGCAAGCCAGTGCGACCTGGGACCGCAGCATGATCAAGACACTGCGCCCGCCCTCAAAGGTGACGGTCGGCCTGCTGGGCTATGGGCTGATGGGGCGCACGATTGCGGGCACGGTTGCCTCGATGGGCTTTCC
>JANSYB010000719.1 GCA_024742655.1 Paracoccaceae bacterium
ATGGGCGCCGATTTCGTCGCGGTGGATGAAATCCATCTCTGCGCCGACCCGGAGCGGGGCCATGTGTTTACCGACCGGCTGTTGCGGATGCGTGGCCAGAAGGAAACCCAGTTCCTTGGCAGCCACACGATGCGCGGGGCCATCGCGGCCCTTGTGCCGGGGGTGGAGTTCATCGGGCGCGAACGGATGTCCGAGCTCAGCTATACCGGCGCCAAGAAGATCGCCAAGATGAAGCCGCGCAGCGCCATCGTCGGGTTCTCGGTCGAAAACGTCTATGCCATCGCCGAGTTGCTGCGTCGCCAGAAGGGGGGCGCGGCCGTGGTGATGGGTGCGCTGAGCCCGCGTACACGCAACGCGCAGGTCGATCTCTACCAGAACGGCGACGTGGATTACCTCGTGGCCACGGACGCCATCGGCATGGGGCTGAACCTCGATATCGATCACGTGGCGTTTTCATCGCTGACCAAGTTCGACGGGCGGCGGATGCGGCCGCTGCAGCCCAATGAGCTGGCCCAGATCGCGGGCCGGGCGGGGCGCGGCATGCAGAACGGCACCTTCGGCGTGACCGGCGAGGCGAGCGAGTTGCCAGAGGAGGTGGCGCGGGCCATCACCGATCACCGCTTCACCCCCATCCGCAAGCTGGAATGGCGCAACGCGGCGCTGCAATTCGGCACCGTTGATGCGCTGATCGCCTCGTTGGAGCAGCGCCCGGGAGATGAATGGCTCTCGCGCGCGCGCGAGGCCGATGATCTCGGCGCGCTTAAATCCCTGTCCGCCGAAGCCGAGATTCGCGCCCGGGCCAGTGATGGTCCCTCGGTCCGCTTGCTGTGGGATGTCTGCCGCATCCCCGATTTTCGCGGCATCAGCCACGCCGAACATGCCGGCCTGCTGGAACGGATCTATTCCGACCTCCACGAGCATGGCCGGATCAGCGAAGACTGGCTGGCCGGGCATATTCAGCGAATCGACCGGACCGATGGCGACATCGACACCCTGTCCAAGCGGTTGGCATATATCCGCACGTGGACCTATGTTGCGCAGCGAAAGGGCTGGGTTGAGGACGAAACCCATTGGCGTGAGGCGACGCGCGCTGTAGAAGACCGCCTGTCGGATGCGCTTCACGGGGCCCTGACACAGAGATTTGTGGACCGGCGCACATCCGTGCTCTTGCGCCGGCTCAAGCAGAAGGAGGCCATGGTGGCCGAGGTGAACGACAAAGGTGAGGTGACGGTCGAGGGCGAATTCGTCGGCCGTCTTGAAGGGTTCCGGTTCATGCAGGACAAGGCAGCGGCGGGGCAGGAGGCCAAGACGCTGCAACAGGCCAGCCTGCAGGCATTGGCGCCGCATTTCCATTTGCGCGCCGACCGGTTCTACAATGCGCCCGACACCGAGATCGATTTTACCGAACAGGGCGGCCTGATGTGGGGCGAACACGCGGTGGGCAAACTGGTGGCCGGGGCCGACCCGCTTAAGCCGCAGGTCACGGCCTTTGTCGATGACGCCGCCGGCGCGGACGTGGTGCAAAAGGTGCAGCGCCGCCTGCAGCATTTCATCGACCGCAAGGTGGCCGCGCTTTTCGAGCCGCTTTTGAACATCCAGCGCGATGAGGCACTGAC
>JANSYB010000413.1 GCA_024742655.1 Paracoccaceae bacterium
AAACTTTCGTCGATGACCTCGGCGGCGAAATGCGCGCCGTCATCGCCCTGCACCGTTATCCTGGCGTCGGGGAAGCTTTCGCGGATCAGCTCTTCGATTTCGTGGGCTTGCATTGGCATGCGCAACTCCGTTCTTCCTTGTCAAAGATGTAAATCCGATACAGCTTTGCCGCAAGGGGGGCTCAGCCGAAGGTTTCACCAAAACTGGAGCGGAACACCTCGGACATCTCTTGCAAAGGCGCCGTGGCCCCGCCGATACGCACCGTGTCGCCGGTAAAACGGCCAACCGTCTGGATCGGCACGCCCGCGCGGCCGGCCTCGATCATCAGCGCCTCGGCCTGATCGAAATTGCACGCCACGAGGTAACGCGCCTGGTCCTCGCCGAAAAGGAAGGCCGTGTCGTCGCTGTCCAGATCCACGCCCACGCCCGCGGCTTCGGCCATCTCGAAGGCGGCAAGCGCAAGCCCGCCATCCGACAGGTCGGTGCAGGCCTTGATCAGCGTGTGGTTGGCGCGGATGAAATCGCCGTTGCGCTTCTCGGTCGCCAGATCGACCGGCGGCGCGTCGCCCTCGACCCGGTTGAAGACCTCGGCCAGCAGGGCCGATTGGCCCAGGTGACCCGTGGTCTCCCCCACAAGAACCGCCACGTGGCCCTCGCGCACCTGGCCGGTGATGGCGGTCTCAGGGTCTGTAATCAGGCCCACAGCGCCGATGGTCGGCGTGGGCAGGATCGCGCTGCCGTCTGTCTCGTTGTAAAGCGATACGTTGCCCGACACGATCGGCATGTTCAGCGCCGCGACGGCCTCGCCGATGCCCTTGATGGCCATGACGAACTGGCCCATGATCTCGGGCTTTTCGGGATTGCCGAAATTCAGGTTGTCGGTAGTGGCCAGCGGCGTGGCGCCGACGGCCGAGAGGTTGCGATAGGCCTCGGCGACGGCCTGTTTGCCGCCTTCAAAAGGGTTCGCCTTGACGTAACGCGGGGTTACGTCGCTGGTGAAAGCCAGCAGTTTTTCGGTGCCGTGTACGCGGATCAGGCCCGCGCCCTGTCCGGGCAGGCGGGCGCTGTCGGCCATGACCATCGTGTCATATTGTTCATAGACCCACTGGCGCGAGCAGTAATTGGGCGAAGAGATAAGCGCGCGCAGCCCGTCGATAGGATCGACGCCCGGCACGGCGGCGTCATCCAGCGGTTCGGCCGCGGCCGGCTCGATCCAGGGGCGGTCATATTCCGGGGCGCTGCCCGACAGTGTGGCCAGCGGCAGATCGGCCTTGACGTCATTGCCATGCAGAACGAGGAAACGGTCCTCGGCGATGGTCTCGCCGACGATGGCGAAATCGAGGTCCCATTTCTCGAACACTGCGCGCGCCTCGGCCTCTTTTTCCGGGCGCAGGACCATCAGCATACGTTCCTGTGATTCCGACAGCATCATCTCGTAAGCGGTCATGCCCTCTTCGCGCTGCGGCACGCGGTCGAGGTTGAGCTTCACCCCCAGACCGCCCTTGTCGCCCATTTCAACGGCCGAACAGGTCAAGCCGGCCGCCCCCATGTCCTGGATCGAGATGACGGCGCCCGTGGCCATCAGTTCCAGCGTGGCCTCCATCAGGCGCTTTTCCGTGAACGGATCGCCGACTTGCACGGTGGGGCGTTTTTCCTCGATCGATTCGTCGAATTCCGCACTGGCCATGGTGGCCCCGCCCACGCCGTCGCGACCCGTCTTGGCGCCGAGATAGACGACCGGCATGCCGACGCCCGAAGCGGCGGAATAGAAAATCTTGTCGGTGTCGGCCAGGCCCGCGGCAAAGGCGTTCACGAGGCAGTTGCCGTTATAGGCCGGATCGAACCGAACCTCGCCGCCCGCGCAGGGCACGCCGAAACAGTTGCCATAGCCGCCGATCCCTTCGACCACGCCATGCACCAGCTGGCGGGTCTTGGGGTGATCCACCTCGCCAAAGCTGAGCGAATTCATCGACGCGATCGGACGCGCGCCCATGGTGAACACATCGCGCAGGATGCCGCCCACTCCGGTGGCCGCGCCCTGGTAGGGTTCGATATAAGAGGGGTGGTTGTGGCTCTCCATCTTGAAGATCACGGCCTGCCCGTCACCGATATCGACAACGCCCGCGTTCTCTCCGGGCCCACAGATCACCTGCGGGCCGTCGGTGGGCAGGGTGCGCAGCCATTTCTTGGAGGATTTGTAGGAACAATGCTCGTTCCACATGGCAGAAAAGATGCCAAGCTCGGTAAAGCTCGGCTCGCGCCCCATGATCTCGAGGATGCGGTCGTATTCGTCGGGCTTGAGACCGTGGGCCTCGATCAGTTCGGGCGTGATGGCCGGTTCCTGCATTTGAAGACTTTCCCCCAGGCGTTGCAGCTTGGCGCCTCTTTAGGACATCGTGCGGTCGGGGGGAAGAGGCTGGACCGGAACCGGGCCCAAAAGCGAACGGCCCGGCGTGGTGCCGGGCCGCCCTGGTGTTTCGGTGTTGCGCTGCGCAGAAGGCGCAGGCCACCGCGTTACATCTTGCCGGCTTTTTCAGCCACTTCCTCGCGCAGCTGCGCCAGCGTGTTGCTGTATTCCAGCCCACCGGTTTCCACAGCTTCCAATGCGCTGATTTCAAAGCCGATCTGCTTGGCGGGAATGCCCGCTTCCTCGGCCACTGCGACCACGACATAGCGCTTGCTCTCGCCTTCGGGCGACCAGAGGCCCGACACCTTGCCGATGCGTTCGCCATTCACGGTTTCGACCTCGGCGCCGGTCGTGGCGGCGGTCAGCACGTTTTCCGCCTCGGCGGTATCCATCGTATTGGCGCGCTCACTTTTGCCAAGCTCATCGACCACGGCGGTGTCGGAGGCACCGGTCATACCCTGTTCGATCATCACGCCGTCATAGCTGCCGACATCATTTCTGTCGGATGCCATGTCATCTTCCGCAGCCAGTGCGAGCGTGGCTGTCATGCCGGCGGTGGCGGTTGTCAGAATAAATTTGTGGAACGTCATAACGGCTCCTTTCTTCAAAGCTTTACGTCATCCCCGTGAGGCGCCTGTGGTGGCGCGCCGGGTTGGTCAGGACGTGGGGGCTTGGCCGGTTGGCGTGAAGGATCGGCGCGCCGAGCGGGCGCCACTCGGCATGAATTTGCGGACAGGCGCGGGCGTGACCGGCGATGAATTGCCGGTTCGGCGGGGATGAAAAAGACCTGACAGGATCGTGACCGATGCGGCCTTGAAGGATTGACCCCGCCCCGGCGTTCCGGTCAGATGCCGCAAACGGAGGGGCAGGATGCAAATACTTGAAAACACATGGCGCGGCGCGGGCCTGGATCATGCGGATCTGGCCGAGATTCCCGCACCCAGCATCGATGCCGGTGCGCCCGAGCGTCTTTTGGCGCGTTGCCCGGCGGCGGC
>JANSYB010000577.1 GCA_024742655.1 Paracoccaceae bacterium
AATGTCAGCGCGGGTTTCGGCGCTGCGCTTTCGCGCCTGCCGGGAGCCGTCAATGAATTCCGGCCAGGAACGTTCCCACTCCCACCAGATCGCGGCGCGGTGCAGGCGCCGCCAGCCCGGCAGGTATCGGAAAAGCCGTCTTTGCAGGTTGGAATAGGTCCGGTTGTCGCGCGGCACGACCCAGTTGGGCGAGCGTTGAAAAATCGTCAGATGCCGCGCCTTTTCGGCCAGGGGAGGGATCATCTGTATGGCACTGGCCCCACTGCCGACAACGGCGATATCGCGCCCCGTGGGATCGAACCCGTTGTCCCAATGCGCCGAGTGCAGGACAGGGCCGGGAAAATCGGCCATCCCTTCGATCCGCGGATGGGCAGGCTGGTTCAGCTGCCCGACCGCTGTCACGGCAACGGGCGCGCGATATTGCTCTGCCTCGGCGGTCCGGGCGGTCCAGTGCGACGTGGCCGTGTCGAAGGTCAGGTTCGTGACGGTCTGTTGGAAACGGATATGCGGCCAAAGCCCGCCCTCCCGCGTGATCCGGCGTGCATAAGCCAGGATTTCGGGTTGCGGCGGAAAGCGCTGCGACCAGTCCGGGTTGGGCGCGAAAGACAGTGAATAGTGATGTGATTGGGTGTCGCAGGCACAGCCCGGATAGGTGTTGTCGCGCCACGTTCCGCCCACGTCGGACGCACGTTCCAGGATCAATGGCCGCAATCCGGCGCGCAAGGCACGCAACCCCATGCAGATCCCGCCAAATCCCGCGCCGATGATCAGAATATCCGCTGTGTGCGTGTCGCCCATGCCGACAGTGTTCGCCCGGGATAGAGGAAGATCAATGCCAAATTGCCCCGCGCCCCGACACCGGCTAGCCTGCACGCGTTGTCTGGTCGGGGAGGCCCATCATGGAAGACCGCTATCTCAGCGCCGAGGCGCGCGCTTTTCTGCAGCAGACGGTCGAGCCGCTACCGCCCTTTACGCCCGAACGCGCCGCGCTTTACCGTGAGGCGGCCGAGGCGGAATTCCTGCCTCGCGCCGCCCGTGCCGTGGCCCGGCACGGGGTTGAAGTGAACGAGATCGAGATCTCCGGCGTGCCATGCCTGGAGATCCTGCCGCCTGACCGCGAGGAAGGGCGCACGCTGTTCTACGGTTATGGCGGCGGCTACATCTCGGGCAGTGCGCGCGAAGACCTGATCGTCAGCGTTCCGCTGGGCGTCCACGCCCGCGCGCGGGTCGTGGCGGTCGATTACCGCCGCGCGCCAGAACATCCGTGGCCCGCAGCACCGGACGATGCCGAGGCGGTTTACCGCGTGTTGTGCGCCGGGCCGGGCAAGCTGGCCGTGGCCGGGGAAAGCGCGGGCGGCAACCTGATGCTGGTCACGCTGAGGCGGGCACAGGCGGCGGGCCTGCCTATGCCCTGCGCGGCGGTGTTTTTGTCGCCGTGGTGCGACCTGGCCCATGGCGGCGACAGTCTGGCGGCCAATGACGGGCGCGACCCGACGCTGCCCTTCGGCTATGTGGACGGGGCCGCAGAGGCCTATGCAGGCGAAGCGGCGCGGGACGACCCAGATATCTCACCACTGCTGGGGCGGTTCGGGCCATGGTTTCCGCCCGCGCTGATCACCACCGGCACGCGTGACCTGCTGCTCAGCCCGTCGGTGGAGCTGGCCCGGCGGTTGCGCGCGGCGGGGGCAGACGTGGACCTGCGCATCTGGGACGGGTTGTGGCACGTGTTCGAATTCTACGACGAATTGCCCGAGGCCGCCGAGTCGCTGGCGCAGGCAGGCGCGTTCCTGGACCGGCATTTCACGTCCTAGCGGGCAATTTTCTGCGCAGAAAATTGCCCCGGAATTTGCGCAAATTCCGGGCCCGGCGGCCTACCAGTGCGCCCCTGCATTGACCTGGATGTCTTCCATGGTGAGTGCCGGCGCCGCGTCCGAGCACAGAAAGGCAACCAATGCCGCGATCTCGCCGGGCTGAACCAGCCGGTTCTGGGGGTTGGCCCGTGCAATCTCGGCGATCTCGAAGGCGGTGGAATGGCCCTTGGCATGGGCCATTTCTGCCGCCGCCTCGCGCAGCATGTCGGTCTCCACCCAGGTCGGGCTGACGGTGGTGCAGGTCACGCCATGGGGCGCGCCCTCAAGCGCCACGGCACGCGAAAGTCCCAGCAATCCGGCCTTGGAGGCGCAATAGGCGGCATGGTCGGGCATGGCGGTATGCGCTGCGGTGGACGCGATATTGACGATCCGGCCCCAGCCCGCGGCGATCATCCCGGGCAGACAGGCGCGGGTCATCAGGAAC
>JANSYB010000581.1 GCA_024742655.1 Paracoccaceae bacterium
GCGATGCCATCGCCCGCCACGCCATCGCCTATGAGCGGCCCAATGTGCTGATCGAGGTCCGCAACGACCTGATCGAGACGGACACGGATCAGGTGGCCTGGGCCCGGCGCCTTGCCCCCATGCTGGAAGAGGCCGCGGAGACAGCCGGTCTCTAGGCCCCGTTTTCTGCCCAGAAAACGTGCAAGAAAATGCGCATTTTCTTGCACGGAATTTTGGAAAATTCCGGTTGCGCCCGGTTGGTGTTCCCGACCTTATCGTCGGCGGGAGGAGTTTCATCATGCCACATATCACCATCGAGCATTCCAAGGGCCTGGAACAAAGCCACGACCTGCAGGCCTTGTGTGACGACCTGTGGGAACGCTTTGCTGCCCATTCATCCGTCAGCGCGCCGGATACCGTGCGCACCCGCACCATTGCCGCGACTGCCGGTCGGATCGGGGTGGAGCCACAAACCTTTGCTCATGCCACGCTGCTGCTGATCCCCGGCCGCAGCGAGGAGGTACGCGCCGAGTTGGCACAGATAACGATGGACGCGCTGCAATCCCATCTTGCGGATGTCGGCAGCCTGACCGTGCGCCTCACCGACTTGAACCCGCCCTATCTCAAGCGCATGTTGTGAAGCAGACAAGGAGGACCGAGATGGACGACCAGACCCGTATCGAACTTGAGGCCGCGGCCTTTCGCACATTGCGCGAACACCTGATGGAAAAGCGTACCGACGTACAGAATATCGACATGATGAACCTGACCGGCTTCTGCCGCAATTGCCTGAGCCGCTGGTACCAGGAGGCCGCGAACGAACGCGGCATCGACATGGGCAAGCAAGAAGCGCGGGAAATCTTTTACGGCATGACCATGGACGAGTGGAAAGCCAACTACCAGACCGAGGCGAGCGCGGAAAAGCAGGAGGCATTCAAGACATCGTTTGCCGAGAATGTCGGCGACAAAAGTTGACACTCTGATGGACGTCTCCGCGCTGCGCGCCGACACGCCCGCCTGCGAAAGCGTGCTGCACTTCAACAATGCCGGGGCGGCCCTGATGCCCGTTCCGGTTCAGCAGGCGCTGCGCGATCATCTCGACCTTGAGGCGCGCATCGGCGGATACGAGGCTCATGACGCAGCCGCCGACGCGTGCACGGCCTTTTATACCGAGTTCGCCGCACTTCTGAACGCCGACCCGGCCGAAATCGCCTATGTCGAGAATGCCACCCGCGCCTGGGACATGGCCTTCTATGCGCTGCCGCTGGAGCCGGGTGACCGAATCCTGACCCACGCGTCGGAATACGTTTCGAACTACCTCGCCCTGCTGCAACAGGCCAAGCGGCGCGGGCTCGAGATCGACCTGATCCCGTCCGACGAACACGGTCAGGCGGACGCCGCGGCCATCGAGGGGCTGATCACGCCTCGCACCCGGCTTATCGCGCTGACCCATGTGCCCACCCAGGGCGGGCTTGTGAACCCGGCCGAGGCCGTGGGCGCGGTGGCGCGCAAGCACGGTCTGATCTACTTGCTGGATGCCTGCCAGTCCGCCGGGCAGATCGACCTCGATGTGCGAAAGATCGGCTGCGATATCCTGTCGGGCACCGGGCGCAAATACTTACGTGGCCCGCGCGGCACCGGGTTTCTCTACGTGCGCCGGGGTCTGTTGGAGACGCTGGAACCCCCCTTTGTCGATCTCTTCGCCGCGACATGGACCGGGCCGGACAGCTACCGGCTTCGCCCAGACGCGAAACGGTTCGAGAACTGGGAGCGCTATGTCGCGGGCCAGATCGGGCTGATGCAGGCCGTGCGCTATGCGCGCGCCATCGGGCTGCCCGCGATCGAGAGCCGTGTCAGCAGCCTTGCAGACACCCTGCGCGACGGCCTTGCCCGGGTGCCAGGGGTCGCGGTGCATGACCTTGGCCAACGCAAATGCGGGATCGTCACCTTCACCCGTGATGGCATGGCCCCGGATGATATCACGTCTGCCTTGCGCGCGCAGGGCATGAACACCTCCGTGTCCCTTATGACCAGTGCACGGCTAGACCTTGAGCCGCGCGGCTTGCCCGCGCTGGTGCGCGCCTCGGTGCACTATTACAACACAGACGACGAGATCGCCCGCTTTGCATCGGCCATTGCGGCGCTGTGATCAGATCGCAGCCTTCAGGCTTTCCTCGAGATAAATCTCGCGCAGACGCTTGGCCACGGGACCCGGCGTACCATCGCCAAGGCTGATCCCGTCAACCTCGACAACCGGATGCACGAAAGTGCTGGCCGAGGTGATGAA
>JANSYB010000466.1 GCA_024742655.1 Paracoccaceae bacterium
GTGCTGTCCAGGGTGACATCCGAGGGCTCCAGCACGGCCTGTTCGGCGATGATCTCGATGACACGCTGCTTGATGTCCATCGGGTGCGTCCTCTTTTGCATTGCGCCGGTGATTTAGTCACTCTGCCGGGAGTTTGAAACAGTTTTCTTCAGCTCTGCGACATCGTTGAAGAGCCGCTTGAGCCGCCGTAGGCCCTTGAACACCTCCATCGTGGTGTCCATCTTCATCGCCGGGTAGCCAAGAACGACACGCCCCGCCGGCACATTCGACAGGATGACCGTCGCCCCGCCGGCGATCACGTTGTCGCCGACGAAGATGTTGTCGCTAACCCCCGTCTGACCGGCCAGAACCACGTTGTTGCCGATCCGGGCGGAGCCGGCGATGCCGACATGACCACACAGCAGACTGTTCGTGCCGATCTGAACATTGTGGCCGATCATGACAAGGTTGTCGATCTTGGTGCCGTTTCCGATACGGGTGCTGCGGATCGTGCCGCGATCGATGGTGCAGTTCGAGCCCAGTTCGACATCGTCACCGATCTCGACCCCGCCAAGGCTGTGGATACGGGTCCAGCTTTGGGCCTGCGTGTCGCCCTGATCGCCCAGTGTCGCACGCGCCGCCTCGACGCCAGAGGTTTCGGGCGTCACGTAGGAAAACCCGTCCCCGCCCACGACGCAGCCCGGCTGCGCGATGAAACGGTCGCCGATCTGGACCCGCGCGGCGATCCGCACGCCTTCGCGCAGAAAACCACCCTTCCCGATACGCGCCTCGGTGCCGACGAAACACTGTGGCCCGATCACCGTGCCCGCGCCGATCTGCGCGCCCGGGCCAATCACGCTCAGCGGGCCGACCGAAACATCGGCGCCCAAACTGGCCGTTTCATGCACGACGGCCGTGGGGTGAATGCCCGTGTCCCAGCCCTGGCCGGGATCGAAAAGCGTGGTCAGACCGGACATCACGTAGCGCGGGCGCGGCGCGACGATCGCCGCCTCCAGCCCGAGTGCCTGCCAATCCGCCCCTTCCCAGACCATCGCGGCGCGGGCGGCGCCCTGCCCCAGCGTCTCGGCATATTCAGGCTTCATCGCAAGGGCCAGATCGCGCGCGGTGGCGTCGGCGGGCTCTGCCACGCCGTCGATTTCCAGGTCGGCCGCACCAAAGGCCGTCGCCCCCAGTGCCTGTGCAATCTGCTCAATCGTGTAGGACATCGAACACCCCTTTCAGGGGTTCCGTTTATCCCTGAACCGCGCGCAGCGAAACCCCTGCCTGCTCCAGTGCGGACCAGATTCTTGCGTCCCGCCCATAGACGTCGCGGCGGTACTGCATCGGACCTTTCGCATGGGTGTAGGCAGTGCGGTACATGATGTGCACCGGCACCTGCTTTTCAAGATCCACCTTTGTCTCGCGCCCGGTATCCAGCTTGGCATGAAAGAACGCCTTGGGGTCGTCCTCCTGCTTGGCCAGAAGCGTGTAGGCGAACTCGAACGGTTGATGCAGGCGGATGCAGCCATGGCTGTAGGCGCGCACCTCGCGTTCGAACAGGTTCTTGGCGGGTGTGTCATGCAGATAAATGTTGTATTTGTTCGGGAACATGAATTTCACGAGGCCAAGCGCGTTGCGCTTCGATGGGGGCTGCTTGATCGCGAACGGAAAGTTGCGCGCATTGTAGGCCCCGAAATTGATGCGTGAGCGATTGACCACCCGGCCGCGCGAATCCACCAGCTTGAGATGTCCGACGGCGTTGCGGTTGCGCTTCATCATCGGCAGGTATTCCTTGACCGCGATCGAGCGCGGCACATGCCAGGTCGGGTTGATGACCATGTGTTCCATCACGTCCGAGAATTCCGGGCTGCGCCGATCGCCCTGGTTCTTGCCGACCACGGCACGCGTCCGGAACGTCTCGTGGTCTTTATCGATGATGCGCGCCGAGAAATCGGCGAGATTGACCAGAATGTGCCGGTCCCCGCGCCCGTCGGGCAGGTTCAGCCAGCGTTCGCGCTCCATCGCGACGATCACGGATTTCAGCCGATCCTCGACCGGCCTGTTGATTTCGGTCATGGTGCCTTCGCCGGCCACGCCATCGGGCTCCAGCCCATGCGCGGACTGGAATTTCTGAACCGCGACCTGCAGGGCCCCGTCATAGGCCCGCGTGGCCGATCGATCCGCGTAACCCATAGCGATCATCCGGTTGCGCAGCGCGACGACGGCGGGCCCCGTGGCGCCTGGCTTCAGAGAGCCGGCGGGGACGCGTTCCCCCCATCCGCCTTGCGCCAGCAGGCGTTCCAGCCGCATTTTTTCCTTCATCAGGCGGGCATATTCATTGGTTTGTGGCGGCAGGCTGCGGAACAGGGCGCGCGGGGCACCGTCGCGCAGCGACACCAGATATCCGATGCGATCGCGCCGCGGCACCTCGCGCTTGATTTCGGTATCGACACGGCCGGGCACCAGCGCGCCGGTCTGCAAATCCTGCGCAAAGCGCAGGAATGCCTTGCTCATGGCCACCTCGGCAAAGCCACGAGAGCGCGGCCCGCGCACCTGCTGCAGCACCTCCATAAGCGCGTCGGCCCCATAGCGCTCTGCGGGCAGGCCATGCGCGTCGGCCGCCTGCAACGCCTCGAATAATGCCTCGCGCCGGGCCGCGTCCCCGGCGCCCGCGCCGGTCCACAGGCCGACATAGTCGTTCGATTGATAGAAAGCGGCCAGCTCACGGTCATCCGCCGCGGCCTCTGCCACGGCCTGTTTGAAGGCTGTGACCTCCGCACGGGCCATATCCGCCAGGGCCAGGCAAAGGCCGGCCACGAGAATGAAAAACGTCCAGATACGGCGTTTGTTGCCGCCAATCGCCAGCATCATTCGCAAGTCCCCCAATGGATTGTTCGCGCACTCATAATATAAAAGACCTCTGCATAATGAGTGGATACCCTTGGTTTACGTATTTTGGTAGAGTCTTCGAACGACTGGCGGGGGGAGATTGATGGATCTGTTTTTGCGTGAAGCGACGGAGCGGATTGGGGCCGATGATGCCCTTGCCAAGA
>JANSYB010000285.1 GCA_024742655.1 Paracoccaceae bacterium
CGGGATGCAGCAGGCACAGGCGCATGTAGTCGTCCATCCGCAGCGGCCCGGTGGCCTGGATCTGCCCGGCGATCACGGCCTCGAGCGGGGTCATGGCCTCGCCCGGGCCCGCATCAGAACGATCACCCCCACCAGGATCATCGGGATGCACAGGATCTGTCCCATCGTCAGACCGTAGCCGCCGACATGCCATGCCAGGCCCAGTGGATTGCCCGGGCTGATGAACTGCGCGTCGGGCTGGCGGACGAATTCGACGATGAAACGCCCGATCCCGTACCCGGCAAAAAAGACGCCGGTCACCGCGCCAATGTCCTTGAGAGCGCCGCGCCGGAACGCCATCCAAAGCAGTATCGCGCCAAGGATCAAACCCTCGAGCGCCGCCTCGTAGAGCTGCGAGGGGTGGCGCGCGCACAGGCCCACTACGTCAGGACAATTCTGTGCCGCGGCCCCGGGAAAGATCACGCCCCATGGCACGTCCGTGGCTCGGCCCCAAAGCTCACCATTGATGAAATTGGCAATCCGGCCCAGCAAAAGGCCCACTGGCGTGGCCATGCACAGCACATCCGCCACGCTGAGCCAGCTGATACCCTGTCGCCAGGAATAGACAAGGCAAGCGGCAATCACCCCCAGAAGGCCGCCGTGAAAGGACATGCCGCCCTCCCATAGCATCAGGATCTGGCCGGGATTGGAAAGGTAATAGGATGGCTGGTAAAAGACGACGAAGCCCAACCGCCCACCGAGGATGACGCCCAGGATCACCCAGGTCAGCAAATCCTCGACCTGCTTTTCGGTCATCACCGGTGTGTCGTTGCGCCACAGATGCGGGCGTCGCACCGCCGCGACCACCAGCCGCCAGCCGATCACGATCCCCGCGATATAGGCCAGCGCATACCAGCGCAGCGCCAGTTCCATGCCGAACAGCGTGATCGAGAAAATCTCAGGCGAGATGTCTGGAAAGGGGATCGCCGCGCGCATGTGTGCCTCTTTGCCTGCTCTGCGGCGGGGACGTCAACCTTGCCCCCGCCCGCTTTGACGCCCATATAGGGGGCAAGCGTAACAAAGGTGCAATCCCCATGCAGACCCGCAACAAGGTACTCGACGATCTTTCGCAACTGATGACCAACGCCATGGGCGTCGCGCAAGGCGCCAAGACCGAGGCCGAGACGGCAATGAATTCGATGATCGACCGCTGGCTGGCGGAGCGCGATTTCGTCACGCGCGAGGAATTCGACGCCGTGCGCGCCATGGCCCAGAAGGCGCGCGAGGAAAACGAGGCGCTCAAGGCGCGGCTGGACGCGCTGGAAACGGCCGCCGATGCCGCGCAGCGGGCCGCCGACCGGCGCTGAGCGCGGCGCGTCAGCGGATGAAGGGCAGCCCCGTCAGTTGGACAGGGCAACGCCCGCCCGGCAGATCGATTTCCAGCCCGCTGGCCTCATCCCCGATATCCGCGCGCAGCAGCCCCAGACCGATGACGCGCCCCAAACGGCGGGACCGGGCGATTTCGCTTACGAACCCGACGCACTCCGACCCGCGGCACAAATCCAACGGATGTCCCGGCGGTGGAACATCGCCCTCGACGAACAGGCCGACGCGTCGCCGTGCGGGGCCATGCGAGCGCTCTTGCAGCAACGCGGCGCGTCCGATGAAATCGTGACCCGCGTCCAGATCGATCAGGGGGCCGAAGCCCATCTCGAACGGGGTCGCGGGACAATCCTGAACCCGCATATCCGCACCATAAGAGATCAGCCCGCTTTCCAGCCGCTCTGTATCGTTGGGCGCGCCCGGGCCAATGCCGAACGGCGCGCCCGCCGCCTTGACGCTGTCCCACAACTCGGTGCCGCGGTCGCGATCCATCAGGTAAAGTTCGTATCCCCCCTGCTTGGACCAGCCGGACCGCGCAACGATCAGCGGAATGTCCCCAAGCGTGGTTTCGCGGAAACCGAAATACGCCAGATCACGGACCCAATCCCCAAACAGCGCCGCAGCAACCTCGACCGCCTTTGGCCCCTGAATGGCCAGTGGGGACACATCGGGCTCGGAAACGATCGCGTGCAGCCCGCGTTCGCGGGCAATGGCCAGCGCCCAGAGGTGAATGTCGCTGTCCGCGACCGATAGCCAATACCGGTCCTCGGACAGTTTCAGCAGCACGGGATCGTTGATCAACCAACCTGTGTGATCGCATATCGGAACATAACGCCCCTGTCCGACCCGCGTGCCCGTCAGGTTGCGCGGTGTGAGAAGTTGCACCAACCGGCCCGCATCCGGGCCTTGCACCTCGACCTGGCGCTGCGCGGCCACGTCCCACATCGCCACGCCGTTCACCAAGCGGTCGTATTCGGCATCCGGATCCCCGAAATGGCCGGGGATATACATGTGGTTGTAGACGGAAAAACTGCGTACGCCGTCACGCACCGTGGCGTCGAAAAAGGGCGACTTGCGGATGTTCGGGCCGATCGCGATTTCAAAGGTCATGTGAAACTCCGTCCTTGGAAGCGGGAAACGGCTGCAAGCGTTCGTCGACACCCCGGGGTCCCGGGGTTTCTCGACGCGCTTTAGCATATGGGCGCCCGATTGCCACGGCACGGTGGCGCGCTCCCCGACGCGTGCATCCGGCATGATACCGCAAAACCGGCGCCGGACATGGTCACGCGGCAGCCCCCCGGGTTTGGGGGCGAAATGGCTGCATTTAGATGAAGTTTTCGTGTCATCCACAACTTATTGCGGTTATCCCCAAGAAATAGCTTTACAGCCCGCGCCGGTGCCTCCACCATATTTGGTAGGACAGCGGGAAATCGCCCCTGATCCTAGAGCAGGCACCGAGCGCTAGGGGCGCTGCCGCCCCCGCGCTACAACCAAAAGAGGTGGCGGCATGGCCCTTTCCGAGCAGTTTCTGACTGAAGACCTTCATCCCATTGATATCGTTGAGCATCTGGCAGAGCATCACGATTGGGATTTCGATCGCATCGCCGATGACCAGATCGCGATGGCCGTGGAAGGCCAGTGGCGCACCTATTCCATCACGCTGGCCTGGTCGGGCTATGACGAGACGCTGCGCATGGTCTGCACCTTCGAGATGGAGCCGCCCGAGGACAAGCTTCCGGTGCTCTACCAGACCTTAAACGACGTCAACGATCAGTGCTGGGCCGGCGCCTTTACCTGGTGGGCCGAGCAGAAGCTGATGGTCTACCGTTACGGCCTCGTGGCCACCGGTGCGCAGGGTGTCAGCCCCGAACAGATCGACACGCTGATCACCGCCGCGGTGCTGAGCGCGGAGCGGTTCTATCCGGCGTTTCAACTGGTCGTCTGGGGCGATCGCACCCCGCAGGACGCCCTTCAGATCGCCATCGGCGAGGCCTACGGCCGCGCCTGATCCAGACCCCCATGCGCGGGCGCCCGCCCATCCGGCGCCCGCCATTGCAGCCACCTGTCCCGCGGCGTAACACTGTCCCCGACACTTCGGGACAGGCAAGGGACATCACACATGAATATGGAAGACGTGGCGCGCGGCGGTCTTGTTTTGCTGGGCTGCGGCAAGATGGGATCAGCCATGCTGGAAGGATGGCTGGCAGGCGGATTGCCGGCCGGGTCCGTTTGGGTGATCGATCCCAAACCGTCGGACTGGCTGCGCGAGACCGGCGTGAATATAAATGCCGCGTTGCCGGCGCATCCCGCCATCGTGCTGATCGCGGTCAAACCGCAGATGATGGGCGATGCCCTGCCCAGCATCGCGCGGATGGGTGGTGGCCCGACCCTGTTCGTCTCGGTCGCCGCCGGCACCCCGATCGAGGCCTTCGAGGCCGCACTGGGCGATGACAGCCCGATCATCCGCGCCATGCCCAACACGCCCGCCGCCGTCGGGCGGGGGATCACGGCTATCGTGGGCAATGCCTGTGCAACGCCGGACCATATGAACCTGTCCGAGACCCTTTTGCAGGCGGTCGGTCAGGTTGTTCGCCTCGATCACGAGGATCAGATGGATGCGGTCACGGGCGTATCGGGGTCCGGCCCGGCCTATGTCTTTCACATGATCGAATGCCTCGCCGCCGCCGGAGAGGCGCAAGGTCTTGCCCCCGACCTTGCCATGCAACTGGCAAGGGCGACGGTCGCGGGGGCGGGCGCACTGGCGGAGGCCGCCAACGATACGCCCGAGCAATTGCGCATCAACGTCACCAGCCCCAACGGCACGACCCAGGCCGGGTTGGAGGTGCTCATGGATGACGCCTCGGGCCTGCCGCCGCTGATGAAAAAAACGGTGTCCGCCGCGGCGGACCGGTCACGGGAGTTGCGCCGTGGCTGATCCGATTTCCTTCGATGATTTCCTGAAGGTCGATATCCGCGTGGGCCGTGTCACCCGGGCCGAGCCCTTTCCCGAGGCCCGCAAGCCCGCGATCAAGATGTGGATCGATTTCGGCCCGGACCTGGGAGAGAAAAAGACCAGCGCCCAGATCACCGCGCATTACGCGCCCGAGGACCTGCCGGGCAAACAGGTGATCGCCGTCACCAATTTCCCGCCGCGCCAGATCGGGCCGTTCATGTCGGAGGTTCTGGTTCTGGGCCTGTCGGATGCCAATGGCGATATCGTTCTGCTGTCGCCCGACAAG
>JANSYB010000541.1 GCA_024742655.1 Paracoccaceae bacterium
CCCTTGCGCTGGATCGGCAACCGGACAGTGGCGGGTCATGGCGCGTTTGCCCCGATCCGCATCCGGGCCGGCACGTTCGGTCAGCATAATGAGCTTTTCCTGTCGCCCCTGCACCGTATCCTGATCCGCGATTGCGTTGCCGAACTTTTGTTCGGAGAAGCCGAGGTTCTTGTCGCGGCCCGTGATCTGGTCAACGATTTCAGTGTGGTGCGTGACGAGCGCTCAAAGGTGCAATACTTTCACCTTCTCTTCGACCGGCATCAGGTCGTGTTCTCCGAAGGGCTCGCGACCGAAAGTTTTCTGCCCGGGCCGCAGATCAAGGACAGTTTCGAGGCCGAGATCGTCAAGGAAATCTGCACCCTTTTCCCCGAGATCGACCCCGAAACCGGCGATGGTTACAGCCCGGCGGCGCGCCGCATGCTGAAACGGTACGAGGCGCGACTGCTGTCGCGCAAACTGGTGGCCTGATCGTGGGCTGGATCGCCATATCGCACAAGAACGGCGCATGGGTCGACCCTGTGAGCATGGGGCGGTCTGCGCCCGGTGCTCGGCCCTCGCCGGACCTGATCCGCCGCGGGACGATCCTGATCGAGACACGGCTGTCTGCCGAAATGCGCCCGCAGATCCTTTTCGCGTTCGAACGCACGCGCCCCGGGCCCGGGCGCTTCAGCCTGCAGGCCTTACCGAATGGCGGTCTTGTTCTGGTGGACGCGCAGGGCCACGAGATGACGCATGGCACCTTGCCCTTCGTCAGTGACGGGCGGCTGGATGTGCTGCGCCTGACCTATAGCTGGGATGTCGATGCGGGTTGGGCGCGGCTGACTCTCGAACGACCGGAATCCGAGCTGATCCAGACTGTTGAAATAAGTGAGCCGCGGCCGATCTCGGTGGATGATCTGCGGTTGGCGCTTGAGCATGACATCCGGTGCGATATCGGGGAAGCGGTCAGTTTCGTCGCCGTCTCTGACGAGATCGAGCCGGTGGGGCCGATGCCGGGCCTGACGGCCGATGTTCCCATCACCACAACGCAGGGCGAAAAACGTGCCGCGGAGATCGTGCGCGGCGATCTTGTGGTCACGGATGGCGGTGATGTCGTGCCGGTGTTGCAGGTGGTCAAACGCATGGTGCCCGCGCATGGCAGTTTTCGCCCCATCCGACTGCGGGCGCCCTATTTCGGCCTGAAGCGGGATATCGCCGTTGCGCCGCAGGCGCGGCTGGTCATGCACGGCACACAGGTCGAATACATGTTCGGCCGCGAGGCGGTTCTGGTGCCGGCCCGGCATCTGGTCAATGAAAGCTCGGCATTCGTGGCCAAGGGGCCCGACCTGGTGACCTATCATCACCTGTTATTGCCGGGGCACGAGGTTCTGATGGCGCATGAATGTCCGCTGGAAAGCCTGTATATCGGCCGTTTGCGCCGCAAGCCCGAGGCCCTTGCCAGCAGCGTCCTTGCGGGGTTCGACCGTGCCCGCCTGCCCGAACATGCCAAGCCGGTCTGGCCCGTGCTGAAGCCGTTCGAGGCGATCACGCTGGTGACGATGCACGCGGCCTGACGGATTTTCCCGGAACGCCTCAGGCTTCGTCGAAAAACGGTGTGACCTGTGCAACGATAACCGCGTTCTCATCCAACGCCCGCTGCATCAATGCGCGTTCCTCGTCGGGGATGTCATGGCCCTCGCTGAGGCGTTCGTCCAATGTGCCGTAGCCCGACACATCCAGCGGCGCGGTGTCGGCCTGTTTCAGGATCGCCACGGTTTCGCGCACGGCCTCGGCCTCGTCCACGCCGGAGGCATAGACAACAAGGGCCGCACCCGTGGCCTTGTCGGGCAGGCCATCCCCCGCCTTGCGGCCGATTTCGACCAGAAGGGTGTAGATCTGTTGGCGGCTGCGCTTACCTGGTTTTTCACTCATAAGCGCGCTATAGCGCAGCCGCCCGATGGACAACAGTCTCTATTACGACGCGGTCGCGGCGCTCAGGGCGGTGTCCATCAGCGCCTTGATATCGGCCTTGCTGGTGCCGGCCACGATACGGCCCAGCTCTTGCTCTCCCTTCAGCACGATCAGGGTCGAGCGACGCGAGATGTTGCGGCCCGTAGTGACCGGGGCATTGCCGAACTGGTCATAATCCACACGTACGAAGACGATGTTGGCGTCATAGGCCGGATCGGCACTGCGCAGGGCATTGATCACGCGGTTCTGTGCCGCGCATGTCGAACACCAGTCGGTGGTATAGTCGACGAACACGGTCTTGCCCTGTGACAGGGCTGTGGCGATCGGGTCGCTGTCGTCGAAGGCCACGGTTTTCATGCCGCCTGCCAGGGCTGCGCCGGGCAGGGCCACGCTTGCGGCCAGGGTCGAGATCAGAAAGTCGCGTCGTTTCATGTCAGTCTCCTCGGGTTGGATCAGAAGGCTACGGAAAGATCGGTCAGCCAGTGGGGCAGGGTTTGCAGCGCCCATCGGTCGAAGGCGTGGTGCAGCTTGAACAGGATCATCAGCCCGACGGCGACGAAAATGGCGCCGAGGATCGG
>JANSYB010000075.1 GCA_024742655.1 Paracoccaceae bacterium
ACCTCGCGGTCGGGGAAAAGTCCCTGCCAGATCTCGCGCACCTGCGCGTCCTCGGGAATGCCATAGGCGGGCATGATCACGCCGCCGTTCACCAGGTAGGAATTGACGTAGGAGCTGCAGAACCGCTCTCGCCCGCCTGCCGTCGCGATAGCGTCGGGCATGGTGTGGATGGTGATGGGCCGGCCCTTGGCATCGGTCTGGCCGCGCATCGCGGCGATATTGTCCTGCATTACCTCGCCGTAAGGGTGATCAGCGCAGCCGGCTGTTTCCATCACGACCGCGCCCGGCGCCACGAACATGGCGATGCCGTCCACATGCCCGTCCGTTTCGGTCTCCATCTCGTCGCCGGGCAGCCAGATCACCTTGTCCCCGCCCAGCATTTCCTTCAGTTCGGTTTCGATTTCGGTGCGGCTCCAATCCGGGTTGCGGTTGGCATTGGGAAAGCAGCTGTCAGTGGTCAGGATCGTGCCCTCGCCATCCACGGCGATACCACCGCCCTCGGCAATCAGCTGCGACGAAAAGCACGCCACGCCCGCGGCCTCCAGGATGGCCGGGGCGGCGCTGTCATCGCCGTCATAGGGGGCATATTTGCCGCCCCACGCATTGAAACGAAAGGACACGCCCGCCTTGCGCCCGGCCTCGTCCACCACAAAACACGGGCCCGCATCGCGGCACCAGCTGTCGTCGATCGGGTGTACCAGCAGATCGATATCCGTACCCAGCATGGCGCGCGCACCGGCCTCGTCTTCGGGACGGACCAGCATGGTCAGCGGTTCGAACCGGCGCACCGCATGGGCCACGGCGGTATAGCTGCGCCGCGTGGCCTCCATGTCATCCCAGACCTCCTGCCGGCAGGGCCACATCATCCATGTCCGTTCATGCGGCCCCCATTCGGGCGGCATGTGGTAGCCCAGCGATTTCGGCGTCTCGCGGTTGGTCATGGCGGTGCTCCGGGTGGCCTGTCGATGTCGCAGCATCTGCAAGACCGCGCCAAATCGCAAGCCTGTTGACGTCACGCGCGGTCCGGGATCAGATCAGGCATGGACAGGATCTGGGTCGGCACCGAATGGGATGAGTTGCACGAATGCGTCTACGGCGCGCCGGACAGGTTCGTGCTGCCGCGTTTTTACGATGACAGCAAGCTGCGCGCGCAAGGCGCGTTCGGGGCCTTCTGGGCCGAGCATCACGGCGAGGACCTCGCCGAGGCGCATCCGGAATGGTTCGCGGCATTTCAAGCGCAGGTGCAGGGTGCCATCGACTTTCTGCGCGCCGAGGGTGTGGTGGTGCACACCGCCGGGGCGCTGAGCGACGCCAACCGTGCCTTTCCGCGTGGCGAGGATCATGGCGTTCTGACGGGCTGGATGCGCGATCCCTTCGTGACCATCGGGTCCAACGTGATCGAACTGGCGCCGCGATCGCTGTTTCATCGCCGGCAACGCTTTGCGATCCGCGATATCCTGATGGGGACCATGCAGCGCGGCGCACGCTATTTCGCCCAGCCCGATTGCGGGGGCGATGATCATGTCGAGGGCTGGGGCTATCTCGAAGGGGGCGATATCTTCGTCCTGGGCGACAGGGTGTTGGTTGGCCACTCCGGCGGATGTTCCAGCCCCGAAGGGGCGGCGTGGCTCGCCCATGCGCTCGGGGACGATTACAGCGTCGATCTCGTGCCGGTGGAGGCCTGGTTTCCGCATCTCGACTGTGTTCTCAGCTGCGTGCGCGAAGGGCTGGCCGTGGCCTGTCTGGAGGCGCTGCCCGAAGGATTGCCGGACCATATGCACAATTGGGACATCATCGATATCCCCGCCACGCTGGCCAAGGGGCATATGGGCGTCAACAACCTTGTGCTTGGGCCGGGCCGGGTGCTGGTGCCGTCCGAGGCCGCGCTGGACCCGGTGGCCGAGGCCTTGCGCGCACGCGGCTGCGAGGTGCCGCGCATCCCCTATGAAGTTCCCTGCATGGTGGGCGGGTCGTTCCGCTGCGCGCACCAGCCCCTCAGACGTGGCCCGCCCTGACGCTTGCCCAGTCAGGGCGGGCTATCCGCGACGGAGGTGTGACGCTTGCAGATGACAGACGCGCGACCCGGGCCGCAAGGTCATTGCAGGCGCAACGCCCCGTCGAGGCGGATCACCTCGCCGTTGAGGTAGTCGCATTCCACGATGAACCGGGCGAGGGCGGCATATTCGGCAGGATCGCCCAATCGCTTGGGAAAGGTCACGTCCTGTGCCAGCTGATCCTGCACGTCCTGCGGCAGGCCGCGCAACATGGGCGTGCCGAAAATGCCCGGCGCGATGGCCATGACGCGGATGCCCTCGCGCACCAGATCGCGGGCCATGGGCATCAACAGCCCCACGATCCCGCCCTTGGAGGCGCCGTAGGCGGTCTGGCCCTTCTGCGCCTCGAAGGCGGCGATGGAGGCGGTATGGATGATCGCCCCGCGCGTACCATCGGGGGCGGGGTCGTTGCGGGCGATCTCGGCCGCGGCCAGGCGTGCGACGTTGAAGCTGCCGACGAGGTTGATGTCGATGGTGCGCTTGAAACCTTCGAGGTTGTGCGGCCCGTCGCGCCCCAGCGTTTTCTCGGCCGGCGCGATCCCGGCACAGTTCACGGCAACGGTGATCCGGCCCATGCTGTCGCGGGCCTGCGTGATGGCCGACGCGACCGACGCCTCGTCAGTGACATCGGTTTCGGCAAAACCCGCGCCGATCTCTTCGGCGACCTGCGCACCGCGCTCCGCATCGCGATCAAGCAGGGTGACTTCCGCACCCATGTCTCGAAAGTGCCGGGCGGTTGCCTCTCCAAGCCCCGAGGCGCCTCCGGTGATGATCGCGGCGGTGTGATCGATGCGCATGTCCTGTCTCCGGCAGAAATTGAACGTGCGTTCAGATATCGTGTGATCCCGTCGCTGTCAAAGCCCCTTGCGAATCCATCGTGCCGTCAGCCCGAGCCCCATCACGGTAATCAGGATGCGAAAGATATGATGCAGGGTGACAAGGGCGGGGTTGGCCTGTAGCGAAAGGGCCACGAGCGCCATCTCGGTCACGCCGCCCGGGGCGAAACTGATCAGCATCACGTCGAAGGGCTGACCGATCGGGCCCATCAGGGCAACGGCAAAAAGGCCCGACAGGATCAGGATGCCGCCAACCGACAGGATTGTCAGGCCGAAGCCGCGCAACAACATCGCGCGCGACAGCCCCGTGAAACGCATGCCAAGGGCGCAGCCGACCACGACCTGCGCGACGTGCAACAGCCATTCGGGAATATCGACATGCCACACCCCGGTGAGGTTCAGCGCGGCAGCGACGGCCAGCGGGCCGGTCAACTGCCGGGCGGGCAAGCGCAACACATGACCAGCCGCGATCCCCGCAGCGCCGGCCAGCACGATGACCGGCAGAGCCTGCCATGGCACATCGGCGCGCGCCAATGTCATGCCCGCCGAACTGCCCACCGGTTCGCCCAGCCAGATCGACAGGCCGATGGGCAAGAGCGTGACCACCACGATCACCCGCAGGAATTGCTGTAGCATCAGGCGGGCGGGATCGGCCCCGGCCTCGTCCCCCATGGCGATGGATTCGAACAGGCCTCCGGGGGCGGCCGCGTAGAAGGCCGTCACGCGGTCGTAGCCGCCGATACGTGCATAGACCGCGTATCCAATCGCATGGGCCAGCACGGTGAACAACAGTAGCGCCGCGAAGCTGAGCGCAAGGCGCGGGGCGTTTGAAAACAGCTCGGGCGTGACCTGGGCCCCGATCATCAGGCCGATCACCGCGATGAAAACCAGCCGCAGGGTGGGCGGAAAGGCGTATCCCGCTGGCAACCGGTGGGGCAGGGCGGTGGCCACCGCGGCCGAGGCCAGCAATGGCCCGATCAGAAAGGGCAGCGGCAGGCCGGCCCACTCTGCCAAATGGGCAGCCACGCCGGACAGGGCCAGAAGGGCGATCGTGGTGACAGGGCGAGTCATGTCGTCTATCAACCACTGCCTGCCCGGACCGGCAAGGGGCAGTTCCTCAAAGGAGCGCCTTGCGGCGCGCCGTTTCTCTCGTCGTTGCCCTGCGGGCGCCTCCTCGGGGCAAATGTCCAGGCGACGCGGATGTCCAGACATGTGCAAAATGGCGGGCCGAAGGTGTGAGTATTTTCGGAACAGTGAAAGCCTTGCCATGCCTCCCCTTCATCTGGCCTGAAACACCTCGGGGGGTCGTCATTGTCGCGCCATTGGTCCGAGAGACAAGGGCGACGGGTGGAACCCCCAAGGCCTGCGTGGCCCGAACGCAATTGGACATGTGTGGCGCAGCCACGCCGCTGGATCAGACCGGGTCAGGCGAAGGTCACGGCCCTGGAAAAGGGCATGTCGCGCAGCCGTGTGCCCGTGGCGGCAAAGATGGCGCCGGCCAGTGCGGGCGCGGCCGGCGGTACGGGTGGCTCGCCGATGCCCTTGACGGTCCGGGCGTTTTCCAATCCGCGCACGATGATTTCGGGGGATTGATCGAGGCGCAGCGAGGGAAAGCTGTCGAAATTGTCCTGTTGGGCAATGCCGTTCTCATAGGTGATCTCGCCGAACATGGCGTGACCCAGCCCGAAGATCACGCCGCCCTGCACGAGGGTCTCGAAATTGACCGGGTCCACGACCGTACCCACATCCGCGGCCACCCAGACCCGGTCAAGGCGAATGCCGTCGGCGGTGTCCGTGACGTCGACCACCTCGGCACAGTGCACACCGAACGAATAGGTCAGGGCCACGCCGCGCCCCTTGCCCGGCGCGGGCCGGGGGCCGTCCCAGCCCGACATGTCGGCTACGGCCTCGAGTACCCGCCGGGCCACCGCGTCGTTGCACAGGCGCAATCGTTCCTGCAAAGGGTCCGCGCCCGCGGCATGGATCAATTCATCCAGACCGGCATTGTAGAAAAACCCGTTCGAAGAGGCCCCGACGGCCCGCCACGACGAGAGCGGCGCCAAATCGGGCGCGCGGTAGCCCGTCACCCGGTGATGCGGGATGGCAAAGGGTTGATCCCAGGCGCCGGCGACGATCTGGCTGTCCGGGCCGGGCACGGTCTGGCCCTGCCGCGCCATCTGGCTGGCGATGACCGAGGGCATCGCGATGCCCAGGTCGTAGCTTTCGACGTGGCCGTCTTTCACCGTGCCGCGCATCCGGCCCATGGCGATCTGGCGCGGAAAATCATGCATCATGTCCGCCTCGCGCGCATAGGTCAGTTTGACCGGCGTGCCCTTCATCTGCCTTGCAATCTCGGTGGCCTGCTTGACCACCTCGTCCTCGAGCCTGTGGCCGAAACTGCCGCCCATCATCTGGACATGCACGGTGACCCTGTCGGCGGGAATGCCGGTGATCCGTTCGATATTGGCCTGCACGAAGCGGGGGATTTGCGTGCCGGTCCAGACCTCGGCCGTGTCCTCGTCGACGCGCACGATGGCGTTGATCGGCTCAAGTGGGGCATGCGCCAGATAGGGCGCGCGGTATTCCGCCTCGATCACCTCGCCGGTCAGGGCGGTTTCCATGTCGCCATCGTCCCGCTTGCGGCTGTCCTGTGCGGTGCTGGTGAAACTGTCCGACAGCGCCTGCCAGTGGTCCGCCATCGTAGCCGGCATGGAGGATGCCGGCCAGTTGGCCTCGATCGCACGGGCACCCTCGAAGGTGTGCCAGGTGGTGTCGGCCACGATCCCCAGGCCGCCGGTGATCTCGACCACCGATTGCACGCCCGGGATTCGGAAGGCGGGTGCTGTGTCATAGGACCCGAGTGCGCCGCCCTGCGCAGGGTTCAGCAGCACGGTGGCATGCACCATGCCGGGGATGGAGACATCGATCCCGTAGGTCTGCGTGCCGGTGGATTTGGCCACCATGTCGATGCGCTGCGTGGGTTTGCCGATCAGGCGCCATTGCGAGGGGTCACGCAGCGGCACATCCTGCACCACGTCCAGCGTGGCGGCGCGGGCGGCCAGTTGGGTGTAGGGCAGGGCGGTCCCATCGGGTAGCACAACCGCGCCCGACCGGGTCGTCAGATCGGAAACCGGCAGGCCGGTCTCTTCGGCGGCCGCCCGCTTCAGCGTTTCGCGGGCCGAGGCGCCGGCCGCGCGCAGCTTGTCGAACCCGTCGGGCACGGTGGTGGAGCCGCCGGTGATCTGCAATCCCATGAATTTCACGCCCATATCGGCAACCGTGCGGGCCATGCTGTTCAATACCCCGTCTCCCGGGGCGAGAAAATCGCCGGCCTCGGCGGACAAAGCCTGGTTCCAATAGGCGGCGGACGGGGCGCCGGGGTCTGCGGTGATCTGGTCGAGATCGACATCCAGTTCCTCGGCCAGAAGCAGCGCCTGCGCGTGATAGGCGCCTTGTCCCATGTCCGCACGCGGGGTGATCAGGGTGATCCCGTCCTGGGTGATCAGAACATACGGTGTCAGAGCGGCCTCGCCCTTGTTGAGGCCGCTCAGCAGCGGATTGGCATAGGGTGTGGTGTACCGCCATGTCCCGAAGGCCACGCCGCCCGCGATGGCCACCCCCCCGATCAGGAGCGTCCGACGGGCGATGGTTCCGGCGAGGCTCATGTCAGCTGTCCCTCAGTCTGGCGGCGGCGGTCTTGATCGCGGCGCGAATGCGCGGGTAGGTGCCGCAGCGGCACAGGTTTCCCGACATGGCGTCGTCGATATCCGCATCGGTTGGCGCGGGTGTCTCGGACAGCAAGGCGGCGGCCTGCATGATTTGCCCCGATTGGCAGTACCCGCATTGCGCCACCTGGTGTTCGATCCAGGCGGCCTGTACCGGGTGCAGCGCATCGGGCTGTCCCAGCCCCTCGATCGTGGTCACGGCGCCCCAGGCATCGCCCACCGGCACCTGGCAGGCGCGTACCGCCTCGCCATCGATATGCACGGTGCAGGCGCCGCATTGCGCGATGCCGCAGCCATACTTGACACCCGTGTAGCCCAGCAAATCGCGCAGCACCCACAACAGGGGCATCCGGGGGTCCACCTCCAGTTGATGATCGGTGCCGTTGACACTGAGTTGCATCGCGCTTGCCCGCTCGTTTGACGTTAGTGGCAGAAATAACCTGCGATCGCCGGCTGTAAACCCGTGCCGCCACGGCAGATGCCTGTGCGTGCCCCCGGATCGGCAGGATACTGCCCAAAATGTCAGGTTCTGTGGACAACTATAAGCGGTTGTCCGACTTGACATGAGCGGTCTTGATGTAGTTTGCTGATCGGATGCAACGCGCCACGCCTTGTTGCATACTGGAGGGGGCACATGGACAAGCATTGGCCAAGTGAGTTCGACACAACGGAGCTTTTGCATCCGCGTTCACCCTTCGGCGAAGCCAAGGCCCGTCTCAGGCCCGATACGCTGGAAATTTTGGCACGCGATATCATCGCACACGCGGCCCGTCTCGCGGCCTCGACGGGGCAGACCCCCCGATACGAGGCGCCGCGCGAACGACTTGTCCGGTTCTGCGACCTGCTTCTGGCCGATGATGCAACCGGCGCGCTTGAACTCGTTCAGGCGGAACGCGCCGATGGTCTGAGCCTCAGAGACGTTTATTCGGGTTACATTTCTGCCTCGGCACGGCGGTTCGGCCGGATGTGGGACCGTGATGAAATCAGCTTTGTCGATGTGACGGTCGCCACGGGCTATCTTTATGGCCTGTTGCGTGCTTTGCAGCCGGCCGGGCCGTTGACCAAGGGGACATCCCCGCAGAAATCCGCGCTGTTTGCAACCGTACCGGGAGAAACGCACGGGCTTGGCGTGACCATGGCGGCGGATATCTTCAGGCGCGAAGGCTGGAAGATCGATTTGCATGTCGGTCTGGGTCATAACGAACTGATCAGCGAGATCGCCGAGATCATGCCGCACCTGATCGGCCTGTCGATCAGCGGGACGGGTCGCCTCGATGCGCTTGTGCGGATGTGCACGTCGATCCGCCTGACCGCCCCGCAGGCGTTGATCGCGGTCGCG
>JANSYB010000120.1 GCA_024742655.1 Paracoccaceae bacterium
TCACCTGGCGGTCTTCACCGTCCACGAACAGCTCCGCCTCGACCTTGCCCAGAAGGCCCGCATCGGCCACGTGGCCGTTGGAATGCAGCCGCCGCCGGTCGCTCACAGCTTCAGCACCCCGGGCAGCGCCTCGAGCAGGGCCCGCGCACCCATGCCCACGCCACCCTTGGGCCGGGCCGGGCCGTTGCCGGTGCTCCAGCCGTAGATGTCGAAATGCGCGTATCGCGTCTCACCCGCGAAACGCCGCAGGAACAACGCCGCCGTGATCGCACCGGCAAAGCCGCCCTTGGGCGCGTTGTCCAGATCGGCGATGCCCGGATCGATCATCGCCTCGTAGGGCGCATGGAACGGCAGGCGCCAGACCGGGTCGGCCACCGCCGCACCTGCGGCGTCAAGCGCGCCCGACAGCGCCGCGTCATCTGTGAAATAGGGGGCGATATCCGGGCCGACCGCCACCCGTGCCGCACCGGTCAGGGTGGCCATCGAGATCATCATGTCCGGGCTGTCCTCTGCCCCCAGGGCCAGCGCATCGGCCAGCACCAGCCGCCCCTCGGCATCGGTGTTGTTGATCTCGACCGTCAGGCCGTTGCGCGCGGTCAGGATATCGCCGGGCCGGAAGCTGTTGCCGCTGACCGCGTTCTCGACCGCCGGGATCAGTACGCGCAACTGCATCGGCAACCCCAGGGTCATGATCATCTGCGCCAGACCCAGAACCGTGGCCGCGCCGCCCATGTCCTTTTTCATCAGGCCCATGCTGGCCCCGGGTTTGAGGTTCAGACCGCCGGTGTCGAAACACACGCCCTTGCCCACAAGTGTCAGTTTCGGGCCGGCCTGACCCCACCGCATGTCGATCAGGCGCGGGGCCTGTGCAGCCGCGCGGCCCACCGTATGGATCATGGGAAAATTGCCCTCCAGCAGGGCCTCGCCTCGTGTCACCTCGATCGCGGCGCCCTGCGCCTCGGCCAGCTGGGCACAGGCGGCCTCAAGCTCGACCGGGCCCATGTCGGCGGCGGGCGTGTTGATCAGGTCACGGGTCAGGCACTCGCCCGCCACGAGCGCCTCGATCCGGGCCGCATCCACGCCCCCGGGCGCGACCAGCCGCGCCTTGGCCGGTTTCTGCTCCTTGTAGCGGTCAAAGGCATATCCGCTCAGCAGCCAGCCAAGCGCCTCCTCCGCGGCCCGCTCGGACGCAAGCCCGTGCAGGTCATATGTTCCCTCGGGCAACGCGGCGGCCACGGCAGCCAGATGGAAGCGTCCACGGGCGCGGGCCTGCGCCGTGCCATATCCGGCCAGCACCATCGACACGCTGCCCTCGCCATCCGGCACCAGAAGCGATTGCCCCAAACCAGCGGTAAAGCCCGATTGCTCAATCCAGCGCCCTGTCCGGTCGTTCTGCTTTTGGCGCCACGCCTCGAGCGCGTCCTGCTCGATGACATGGACCGGAATGGCCTGCTCATTGGCAGGGGCAAATTTCAATGGCATTGGGGGCCTCGTGCTGCGGATGCGTTCGCGATGAGCCTAGCCGCCCCTGCGCCACCTGCAAGCGTTCAGATCGAATAATCCTGCAAATCCCAGATCTCATGCAAGGAGCGTTCCCCGGTGCGCAACAATCGCGCCAGCGTCGCAGCCAGGGCGACACGATCATGCGCGTCGATACAGACCGTCACATCCCGCGCCACGCGCGCCAGCGTGCCCATGCCGATCTGCTCGGCGATGGCGATCAGGCTACGCGCGGATTTGCGCATCTCACGCCACCTGTTCTCACGATGACAACGCTCGGTATGCGACAGCCGCACCGCGAGTTCCTCCAGCGCGCGGCATACCACATCCTCGGCCCCCGCCTCGCCCAGTTGTACGTATAATTGTTGCAGACGTTCCGAATCCAGACAGACCGTCTCGGATTGTTCAAGCAGTGTCACTTGTTTCACGATATCACCACGTCATTCAGGCCCCCCGGCTCTGGGCGATCATGGCAGTCGAGGGTTCCCAATTCCTTGCTGACGCGGAAATTTATCTCTCGAATTCTCGTTGAATTCGGATTATCAGATTGTCTGATCAGAACCTGAAGAGGGCCGCCATGCAACGGGTCCGACCGCTGCCCAGTTATCTCATCCAGCGCTATCAGGGCTGGAAGGCCACCAAGTACAAGGACAACCAGGCCTGGTACCGGCACCTCGCGCATGAGGGGCAGCATCCGCGCGCCATGATCATCTGCTGTTGCGACAGCCGCGTGCATGTCACGGCGATCTTCGGCGCAGACCAGGGCGAATTTTTCCTGCATCGCAACATCGCAAATCTCGTGCCGCCCTATACGCCCGACGGTGCGCAGCACGGCACCTCGGCCGCGGTGGAATACGCCGTGACCGCCCTCAAGGTCGCCCATATCATCGTGCTGGGCCATTCCAATTGCGGCGGCGTCAAGGGCTGCGAGGAGATGTGCTCGGGCCACGCGCCGGAACTCGACGAACCCACCAGCTTCGTCGGGCGATGGATGGATATCCTGCGCCCGGGCTATGATCGGGTAAAGGATATCGAGGATGATTTCGAACGCACGCAGGCGCTGGAAAAACAGGCCGTCATCGTCAGCCTCGAAAACCTGATGTCCTTTCCCTTCGTGCGCGACGCGATCGCCGAGGGTAACCTGACGGTGCATGGGTTGTGGCATGACATCGGCGAGGGCGAAATCGAACATTACAGCGCCCCGGAAGAAAAATTCGTACCGGTCTGAAGACCGTCTTTTTTCCCACAATGTCTTCCCTTGAACGGCTATCACACGTATTCAGCCGCAAATTCGCCGGACAGGGACACACCGCGACATGACCGAAATTTTCGCGCTTGCCGCCGAGAACCTCATTTCACCGATCGTGCTGTCGTTCGCGCTCGGGCTGGGCGCTGCACTGGCGCGCTCGGACCTGTCGGTGCCCGAGGCCGCCGCCAAGGCTCTGTCGATCTACCTGCTGTTCGCGATCGGCTTCAAGGGCGGGGTCAGCGTGGCCGATCACGGCGTCGATGCCAAGCTGGGCCTGACCCTGCTGGCCGGTGTGATCCTGTCGGCGCTGCTGCCGCTTCTGGCCTTTTTCCTGCTGCAGGTGCTGACCCGAATGGACCGGCTGAACGCCGCCGCCGTCGCCGGACACTACGGCTCGATCTCGATCGTGACTTTCGTGGCGGCCACGTCCGTTTTGGAAAGCCGCGGGATCGCATCGGAAGGCTACATGGTGGCCGTGGCCGCCGCGATGGAGGCCCCCGCGATCCTGTCGGCCCTCTGGCTGATCTCCCGCGGGGAACAAAGCGGGCGCATGGATGCGGGCCTCTGGCGTGAAATCCTGCTGAACGGCTCCATCGTTCTGCTGGTGGGCGCCTTTGTCATCGGCTGGGTCACCGGGCCCGCCGGCTTGGCCGAAATCGACAGTTTCATCGTCGCACCGTTCAAGGGCGTGCTGTGCCTCTTTCTGCTGGACATGGGGCTGGTGGCCGGGCGCGGCATGCAAAAAGGGCGCGGCGCGCTCGGGCTGGGGGCCGTGGCCTTCGGCATCCTGATGCCGATACTGGGCAGCTTCGCCGGTCTGGCCGCAGCGCTGGTTCTGGGCCTGTCGACCGGTGGCACGGTCCTGCTGATGGTGCTGGCGGCCTCGGCCAGTTACATCGCGGTGCCCGCGGCCATGCGCGTCGCGCTGCCCGAGGCGAACCCGTCCATCTATCTCACGCTGTCTCTCGGCGTAACCTTCCCATTCAACCTGACTCTGGGTATCCCGCTTTACGTGGCCATCGCCCGCGCCGCGACAGGAGGCTGACATGCAGACCCACAAGGCCAAACGCGTCGAAATCACCATCGAGAAAGTCATGCAATCGCGCCTGACGGATGCGCTGCAAGGGGCCGGCGTGACCGGCTATACGATCCTGCCCGTCTTCGGCGGCTCCGGCCGGTCAGGGGCCTGGGACCGGACCGGTCAGGTCAGCCGCGCCGAGGGCATGGTTCAAGTCGTGTGCATCATAAAGCCGGACCGGATGGACGCGCTTCTGGATGCCGCCTTCGCCGTGGTTGAACGCCATATCGGCGTTGTCTGCGTAACCGATTGCGAGGTTCTGCGCGCCGAGAGATTCTAGGCACCAACCCGGAATTTTCCAAAAATTCCGAACAAGAAAATTCCAAATTTTCTTGCCCGTTTTCTTCGAAAGAAAACGCGCGCGTCACCGCAGCCGCATGCCTTCGGGCCATTCGAGGCTGTGGCTCAACGCGATCTGCTGCGTTTGTCCCGGCGCGAGGTCAAAGGTCCAGACCAGAACGCCGCGCTTGCCATCGACATCCTGTTCGGTCGGGCGCGGCTGCGCCTGCCACTCGATCTCCAGGTCTTCCTGCTCGGAAAAGGGCACACGGTCCAGCACGCGCAGCGGCCAAGTCTCCCCCGTCAGGTTCTCAACCTCGATCCGCACCTCTTCGGTCAGTTCATTCGACCGGGTGATCACGCCCCGGTCCCCCTCGTTTCGGTCCAGAACCGTGCGCGTCAGGCGCAGCCCGTCAATGGGCCCAAAGGACAGATCCGCCTCGCCGCCTGCCGGGATCAGGTCAAGGTATTGCTGCCCGATGAACCGTCCATCGAGGTAGAAGCTGGCCTCGGGCGTCGGCAGGATCAACTCGCCCGTGTCATTTGTCACCGAGGCCATGAGAAAGGCCGTGGGGTCGCTGATCGGAACGGCCTGCGCCACCAGATCAACATCCGTTTCAAGCTCACCCAGAGCCAACCGTACACGATCCGCACCGGAAGCCACGGACACGGTGCCGGGATAGGTATAGGTCACCGCCAGCCCGTCGAAACTGGCCTGCGCCTCTTCGACCATCACCGGCGCTTCGATCGCCGGTTCCGCAAGCGCGCCCGCGAAACTGTCGTCTTCCATCTGCTCACGCATCAATGTCTTGGTCTGCAAGTCCTCGGGGTCGAAAATCCGCCGGAGCCATGGCCAGATATCGCTCGGACTTGTCTGTTCGCTGGGACGCACGGTGGACAGGGTCATGGCCACGTCCGACCAGTTTTCCCCCGTGGTCTGGGCAACAAAGGCGCCCCGCGCGATACGGAGCGTTTCGCCCGCGCGGTCAAGGCGCAGGTCATAAACCGGCGTCCATCCGGCATCGCCAGTGTTATAGGTCACGGTCAATTGTCCTTCGGTTGCCGCATCGGCGGAGACCGCAACGGCAAGCATCGCGCGATCCGCGCGTTCCGGCACCAACGCCGCCAGCGCCTTGCGGGCGCGGTCCAGCTCTTCCCTGAGATCCTTCAGGTCACGATCAGCCGTATCGGCGCGGCGCTGCGCGTCATGCGCGGTTTGCAGGGCCGCCAGTGTTTCCTCGCCGATCATGCCGACAAGGTCGCGCAGGGCGGCGACATCCATCTGGGCCACGCCCTCCCCCTCTCCCAACTTGTCGAGAAAGGCGACGCGGGCCTCCGCCGCCTCGGCCTCGAGCCGGATCGCCTCGATTTGCGCGCGGGCCTCGCGCATGGCCGCTTCCAGCCGCTCGACCTCGGCCCGGGCGGCCTCGAGCGCGGCACTGTCCTCTTCGGTGCGTGGCGGCACGAAATCGGTGCGCGCGCTGACACTGCCCATCACGGCCCCCTCGACCGCCACCCGGACCGAGGCCAGCGGCGTCGTGCGCGGCAGATCCGTCAGGATCAGCTGATGGGCCCCCGCAGGCATGGAAAACGGCACGTCGCGAATGATGCTGGCGCCATTGGGATAGAGCGTGACGGCGCTGACCTCGCTGACCAGCGGAATGTCATCGGCAAGCCCGACAGCCGGAGCAAGGGCAAGGCAAAGGGGCAACAGGCGCAGCATGCGAATTCTCCCGGTAAGGTACGGCACGGACAGCCTGCGCAGGTTGCCCGGAAATCACAAGAGCGCAGGGCGCACCGGCTGTCCCGCGGCAACCTTACGCGCAATGGACCGGCATGGTCTGCCGCGGCCAGTGGAATGTGCCGCAATGTTTCCTTGCCCTGTCCCAAAGCGTGCCACGGTCAAGCGCGACAACCCTGCCAGAGTTCATCGTCTTTCGAGTAAAGGGGTTACGTCATGGCAAGACAGGATTTCCGGGACCGTATCGCGCGTATTCACGCCGGGGGCGGTGGCGCGGGCATCGCACTGGCCGGTGAAGGCAACACGCCGGGTGGCGGTTTCACCGCACCCGCAGACACACCATCCAATCCGAATGGCCAAGGACCCGGCATTCTGGTGAAGATCCTGATCTGGTTGCTGTTGCTGCCGACAGGGTTTGTTCTGTCGGTGCTGACCCGGCTGTTCCTGGATCCCGACATCACGCCGGAGGCGGCCCACTACATCCCCTTGCTCGTGATGGTCGCTGGCGGGCATGTGCTGTTGTTCGGCGGCGTGGCGACGGCGGTGATGGCCCGGCTGCGCAGAAAGGCGTTGAACCTGATGATCTTTGCGGGGTTCACCGGCTATGGCATCGGCAGCGCGCTGCTGAACTACGCTATTCAGTGAAACAGCGCGGGTTATCGGCCCGCGCTGATCTGGTTTCATTTGCCGCAGACGGGCGTCAGCCCTTTTTCAGGACACGGTTGCCAAGGGTTTCGGCGATCTGAACCGCGTTCAGGGCCGCGCCCTTGCGCAGGTTGTCTGAGACACACCACAGGTTCAGGCCATTGTCGATCGTCGAGTCCTGACGGATGCGGCTGATGAAGGTGGCGTAA
>JANSYB010000104.1 GCA_024742655.1 Paracoccaceae bacterium
CGAGGCCCGAGCCACCGCCAAAGGCGATCACCCCGTCATGGCCGCCCGCGTTGTAGGCGGCCACACCGGCGGACAGGTTCGTTTCATTCGGGTTCGGATCGACGTCGGCAAACACTGCCCGGCCCAAACCGGCGGCTTCCAAAACGTCCAGCGTCTGTGCTGTTACTGGCAGGCTTGCCAGGCCACGATCGGTGACCAGCAAAGGCTTCGTGATGCCGGCTTGCGCGCAGGCATCGGGCAATTCCGTTATGCGCCCGGCACCGAATTTGATTGCTGTCGGGTAGGACCAGTTTCCAAAAAGGCTCATGCGAGGGTTTCCTTATCCAGTTTCCGGCAGAGCCTAAGCCCGACAGGATCGGAAACACCAGACCCTTGTGCGCCGTGTCAGTGCAGACCGCCGGAAAAACTGGTGTTCATGAAATCGATGACCGTCTGGGTGGCATGGGAAATCGGTCGTGTCCTGTTCCACGCCACGCCCACGTCCATCGTCGGAATATCCGCGTCGACGCTGCGCTTTTCGATCCGTTGGCCTTCCAGCGACCACGGGCGATAGACCATATCCGACAGGATCGTCACCCCCATCCCGGCGGCAACCATCGACCGGACGGCCTCGACCGACGCGGTGTGGAACACCACGTTTGGGCTCAGGCCATACTGTGTCCAATAGGATCCGGCGGTTTGTGCCGCTTCGTCGACTGTCAGCATGATGTAAGGTTCGGCCGCGACATCGGCCATCGTGACCGATTGTGCCGACAAAAGGTGATGACCCGGCGGCACCCAGAGGCGCCGATGTGACCGGAACAGCGTCTCGAACCCGATCGCCTCCTTGTTGCGCAGATTCGAAACCAGAATCACCGCCATATCGAGATCGCCTTCGACGAGGCGATGCTCGATCGCATTACGCGGAAGTTCCGCCAGCTCGATCTCGATCTGGGGATAGCTGCGTAAAAAACGGGCATGGTGCCGGGGCATGAAATAGCCCGCAACCGTATAGGTCAGCCCGATTCGTACGCGGCCGGCCGTGCCGGTATCCACCCGCAGAGGCGATTGTGCCGCCTCGTTGACAGCCGCGATGATATTGCGCGCATGAGACAGGAAACGGGCCCCTTCGGCGGTCAGGTGCACACCGCTGGCGACGCGAGAAAACAGTGTGACACCAAGCGTTTCCTCGAGTTGCTTGATCGCGGTCGTGACGGCGGATTGCGAGATATTCAACTCCTTGGCGGCCAGAGAGACCTGGCCGAAATCGGCGGCGGCGATGAAATATCGGGCTTGTCTGACGGAGATTGGCATGCAGACCTCAAGACTAACGTATCAATTTTTCAGATATTGATTAAATATAATTTCTATTTGCAATACAACGGGCAAGGCGCACCCTTGGGGCATGCACTCATCCGAAAGTGCAGGACCATCGACAGGGGGCTACGATGTCACTTCCGGTTACGCTCAATTGCGATATGGGCGAGGCTTTCGGTCTCTACCGCATGGGAGACGACGCAGCCCTGATGCCGCTGATCAACGTGGCCAACGTGGCCTGTGGGTTCCACGCATCGGATTACAACCACATGAGAACGACGGTCCAGCTGGCCCGCCGGCATGGCGTGCGCGTGGGCGCGCACCCGTCCCTTCCGGATCTTCAGGGTTTTGGCCGCCGAGAAATGGCGATGACTCGAGAAGAGATGGCCAATTGCGTGATCTATCAAATCGGCGCGCTCAAGGGATTCCTGGACGCCGATGGAATGTCCCTGAACCATATCAAGCCACATGGCGTTCTTTACGGGATGGCCGCGCGAATGGAACACATCGCCCACGCAATCTGTGATGCGGCGGACGTGTTCGAGGTGCCCATCATGGGCATGGCCGGAACCTTGCATGAAGAGATCTATACCGACCGCGGTCACCGCTTCGTGGCGGAATTCTACGCCGACCTCGATTATGACGATGAAGGCAAGCTGATCATCACGCGAGAGCACGATGCCAAGGACCCGGCTGAGGCTGGTGCGCGATGCCTGCGCGCCGTGACCGAAGGCAAGGTCAAGAGTGTGGGCGGCCAGGATCTGCCGACCAAGGCCGAAACGATATGTGTGCATTCCGACACGCCCAACGCGGTCGAGATTGCCAACGCCGTGCGAAACGCGGTTTCCGCCCAATTAGAGTCGAAATAGGAGAACTGTTGCCATGGCCACAGAGCATATTCAGTCCCCCCTTCCGGGAACCTTCTATCGCCGCCCCTCGCCCGAGGAGCCGCCCTACAAAAGCGAAGGTGACAGCGTCGCGCCCGGTGACGTGATCGGTCTGATCGAAGTGATGAAGAGCTTTCACGAGGTCAAGGCCGACAAGGCCGGCAAGGTTGTCCGCTTCATCGCCGAAAACGAAGAGGCGATCATGGCCGGGGCCCCGCTTCTCGAGATCGAAGTCTGAGAACCGGTCATGCCCATTCGTTCACTGTTCATAGCCAACCGGGGCGAGATCGCCGTGCGTATCATCCGCGCGGCGCGTGAGCTAGGAATAGAGACGATTCAAGCCTATTCGGACGCGGATGCCGATTCTCTTGCCGTGCAGATCGCGGATCGTTCGGTGAATGTCGGGCGGCCGCACGCGACGAAATCCTACCTGAACATCGAAGGTATGGTCGAGGCTGCGCGGCAATCGGGGGCCGATGCCGTGCATCCGGGCTATGGGTTTCTGGCCGAAAACCCCGATTTCGCCGATGCCGTGGCGGCGGCGGGCATGGTGTTCGTGGGCCCTGATGGCAACACGATCCGCATGATGGGTGACAAGGTCAGCGCGCGGCAGGCCGCAATCCGGGCCGGAGTCCCCGTCGTGCCGGGAAGTGAAGGGCGCATCGAAGATCCCTCGAAGGCGCGTGCCCTGGCCGAAGAGATCGGGTTTCCGGTCATGATCAAGGCTGCGGCCGGTGGCGGTGGCCGGGGTATTCGCATCGCCGCGTCTATGGAGGAGTTCGAGCAGGCGCTGCCACAGGCGCGTGCCGAGGCGCAGGCGGCCTTTGGTGATGGTGGCCTTTATATAGAAAAGGTCATCGGGCAGGCCCGGCATATCGAGGTGCAGGTTCTGGGAGATGGCACCGATGTCGTTCACTGTTTTGAGCGGGAATGTTCGCTTCAGCGCCGCCGGCAGAAGGTGTGGGAAGAGGCGCCATCGGCCTCTTTGACCCAGGACATACGCGACAGCCTGTGTGACAGTGCCGTTGCGCTGGCCAGGGCGGTCAATTACAGCGGCGCGGGCACCGTCGAATACCTTTATGACGACCAGACGGGCGACTATTATTTCATCGAGATGAACACCCGTATCCAGGTGGAACACCCGGCCACGGAGTGGATCACCGGCATCGATCTCGTGGCGGAGATGCTGCGCATTGCGGATGGACAGCCCCTGCGCCTCGCACAGGATGATGTGATCTGCCACGGCCATGCGATCGAGGTACGGCTGAACGCCGAGGACCCGGCCAACGGCTTCATGCCGTTTCCGGGTGTCGTGGGCGACCTGCGCCTGCCTGGCGGGCCCGGTGTCCGGTTCGATTCGATGCTCTATTCCGGCTACGCGATCCCGCCTTTCTACGACTCTCTTCTGGGCAAGCTCATCGTTTGGGCGGACACCCGGGAGGCTGCGATCATCCGGCTCGACAGTGCGTTGTCCGAGCTGGAAATCGCCGGGGTCAAGACAACGAAGCCGCTCTTCCGTGCATTGGCGGCGGATGATGCGGTGCGCTCTGGCGCAGTTCACACCAAATGGCTTGAGGGCTGGCTGGAAGACAACGCTACCAATCTGACCTGAGCAAGGAGATGGTTTGACATGAAGACCAGATATTCATTCGGAGGGGACGAACATATCTTCGTCGAGGTGGACGAGGAAATGTCGCTCAATGCGTTCTTCAAGAGCCTGTCGATGACCAATGCCGTTCGCGAAAGCCAGATCAAGGGCGTGACCGAGATCTGCCCGGCGAACGCGTCTTTTCAGATCAAATTCGATCCCGACGTCATTCACCCCGATGATATGCTCAAGGAAATCAAATCGCTTGAGACGGCCGCGGAAAAGGCGGATTCGACCCTGAACACGCGGATCGTGGAAATCCCGGTCTATTACCAGGATCCCTGGACGCACGAGACACTGATGCGGTTCCGCGAGCGTCACCAGGACCCGAACAGCACAGACATCGAATATGCCGCGTCGATCAACGGGTTCTCCACCGTCGATGACTTCATCGCGGCGCATTCCGGCGCGCCCTGGTTCGTGTCCATGGTCGGCTTCGTATCGGGCTTGCCGTTCCTTTACCAGATGGTTGACCGGCCAAGGCAGATCGAGGTGCCGAAATACCTGCGCCCACGCACGGATACGCCCAAGCTGACAGTGGGGTATGGCGGGTGCTTCTCTTGCATCTATTCCGTCAGGGGCGCGGGCGGATACCAGATGTTCGGTGTCACCCCCATGCCAATCTTCGACCCCAAGCAGGAAACCAGCTACCTCAAGGATTTCATGTGCTTCTTCACGCCCGGTGACATCGTCAAATGGAAGCCGATCGATCGCGATGAATACGACGCCAACGTGGCGGATGTGGATGCCGGAAAGTTCGTGCCGCGCATGGCCGACGTCTCGTTCGATCTGGCCGAGTTCAACACCGACATGAACAGCTACAACGCAAAACTGGAGGAGGCGCTCAATGGGCATTAAGGTTCACAACCCCGGCCTCGCCACGACGATCCAGGATCTGGGGCGTCCAGGCTATTTCCACCTTGGCATTCCGATTTCGGGCGCGATGGACCGTTTCGCGATGCGCGCGGCCAACATGCTGGTGGGCAACGACGAAGGCGCCGCCGGTCTGGAGGCGGTGTTCATGGGCCCGGAACTGGAATTCACGTCTGATTGCACCGTCGCCGTCTGCGGCGCGGACATGCCGATCAAACTGGACGGAGAAGAGCGCGCGGGTTGGTCCTCGATCGCCGTGAAGGCGGGGCAGGTCCTGAGCTTTGATTTTCTTAAGACCGGCGCGCGGATTTATATCGCCGTTTCTGGCGGGATCACGGTGCCGGAATACCTTGGCAGCCGCTCGACTTACGCCATCGGGGCACTTGGCGGTGTTGATGGACGCCCGATCGCCGCGGGCGATGATCTGCCCACGGGCGGGGATGCAGGGCCGGGTGACGGTCGCGGCGTGCCCGAAAATCTGCGCCGCGCGCCGGGCAACCCGGCCGAATTACGGGTGCTGCCGGGCCTCTACTGGCACCGGATCACGGATCAGGCCGGGCGCAATTTCTTCGAGGATGAATGGAAGGTCGCGCCCGAAGCCGACAGAATGGGCTACCGGTTCCGTGGCGGCCGCCCGATGGAGTTCGTCGAGCGCAAGCAGCCCTTCGGTGCGGGTTCGGACCCGTCGAACATTGTGGATGGGTGTTACTCCTATGGTTCGATCCAGGTTCCGGGTGGAACAGAGCCAATTGTTCTGCACCGTGATGCGGTGTCGGGCGGCGGATACTTCATGTTGGGCACAGTGATCTCGGCCGATATGGACCTGATTGGACAGTTGCAGCCGCACACGCCCTCGAAATTCGTCAAGGTCGACATGGAAACAGCACTTCAGGCGCGGCGCGACCGGCATGCCCTGCTTGATCAGGTGCGTGCGGCGCTGGACTGAAAAGGAGACGACAGATGACGACGACGCTTGCCACTCACGCAATCCCGGGCCTTGCGAGTTCTTCGCTGCAGAAAGGCCTTGTTATCGTGCTCGGATCGGTTCTGCTTGCGGTTTCGGCCAAGGTGCAGGTGCCATTCTGGCCGGTGCCGATGACGATGCAGACCTTTGTCGTGCTGTTGTTCGGTGCCGCCCTGGGCTGGCGGATGGCCGGGGCAACAGTTCTGGCGTATCTCGCGCAGGGTGCCTTTGGCCTGCCGGTTTTTGCCGGCGGTGCAGGGCTTGCCTACATGGCCGGTCCGACCGGTGGTTACCTGGCCGGTTTCCTTTTGGCCGCGGTCACCGTTGGCTGGCTGGCCGGGCGCGGCTTTGGGCGCACGATACCCACCACGTTTGCCGTGATGCTCGTTGGTCAGGCGATCATCTTCGGTTTGGGGGTTGTGTGGTTGTCCGGGTTCATCGGGTTTGAAAAGGCCATCGCCGCCGGCGTTACACCGTTTTTGCTGGCCGAAGGGTTCAAGATCGCGCTGGCCTGCGCCGTTCTGCCCTTGGCTTGGAAGCTTGTCGGGCGCGTCTAGGCGCCCGGCTTGCACTGATTGCGAAAATCTTTTGGGGAGACGCCGAATTGTCTGCGGAACGCGCGAGAGAACTGGGCCTGATCCGAAAAGCCGCGCGCGTACGCGATTTCGGCGATCGTTCGGGAATTGCCCGGGTCGCTCAGGTCCTGCCGGCAGGCCGCAAGGCGTTGATCCCGGACCCATTGACTGACCGTCTGGTTGGTGTCGCGGAAAATCTCGTGCATGTAGCGGGTCGAGATCCCGCAGCCCGCCGCAATATGCTCGGGGCTCAGGTCGGGGTCGTGCAGATGCGCGCGAATGAACTGCTCGATCCGCGTCAGATGCGCCGTGCGCACGGACGACGCGCCGCTCGTCAGTGTACGTTCGTCGTTCTGAACCGCGAGAACCAGAAGGTCGATCAACTGCGCGCCGACGGTAACGCGTGCCTCGGCACTCAGCGTTCCTATCCGGGTCGGAATGTGTTGCAGCATGTCGGTGAACAATCCACCGGCCCCGTTGCCTGCGTCGAACTGCATGGAGCAGAATCGGCCCGGTGCGCGAATACGTCCACCCAGAACCTTGTCGCTGACCTTGAGCACCCAAAGACAGTTTTCCTTGTCATGGGCGAATTCGTACGGCTCATGGCTGCGTTCAAGGATAAAGCCGCCCGGGTTGCAGGTGACATCCTTGCCGGATTGGGAAAAGTAGACATCGGATCGAATGGGTACCGTGATCAGGTATTCCTCGTCCTGCGCGCCGCTCAGATGTTTGGGCAATCGACGGTAATTGAGAGGCTTGGACATCAGGCGCGACAACGACAGGTCGCCCAGCTTCCAGCTTTTCAG
>JANSYB010000659.1 GCA_024742655.1 Paracoccaceae bacterium
GCCGTCGATGCGGTCAGCGACCGCCTTGGCCGCCGTCTGAAATTCCTGATGGGCAAGCCGGGGCTGGACGGGCATTCCAACGGCGCCGAACAGATCGCCTTCCGTGCGCGCGATTGCGGCATGGATATCGCCTACGAGGGCATTCGCCTCACACCCGAAGAAATCGTCAATGCCGCGCTTGAGGACCAGGCCCATGTGATCGGGCTGTCGATCCTGTCGGGGTCGCACATGCCGCTTGTCGAGGACCTGCTGGAGCGAATGCGCAAGGCCGGTCTGGGTGGCGTGCCTCTGATCGTCGGGGGGATCATACCCGACGACGATGCCAAACGGCTGCTCGAAATGGGTGTCGCGCGGGTCTACACACCCAAGGATTTCGAACTGAACACGATTATGATGGATATCGTGGCGCTGGCCGATCCAAAGGCCGTCGCGGCGGAGTAAGATCCGCCGCACGCCTTCGCTCGCGGATCGTCGCTACTCGCATTTTCCCATCACGCAGCGCGTCTGGTCCTGCGTGTCGCTCTTCGGAGGCGTCGCAGGTGCCGACTGGATCACCGTCGCGATGCGCTCGAACAACGCCTTGTCCGACTGGGCCGCGCGGTCGATCGCGACATATTCCTGCGGGCTGAGATTCTCGATGCCTTCTATCGCGCCCAGAATGGCGGCGTTGGCCTCATCGATCAGGGCTGCCCGCTTGCTGCCGTCGGTTTCCGCATCGATCCGGCCGGTATAGGCACCGCTGACCTGACGGATCGCCGCCAGAGCCTGCACGAAGGCGACCACCTGTTCGTTGGTCACGGTTTCGGCGGTCAGCGCCGGGTCCGGCGTGACCTCCGACAGGGTCGTCGCATTGCTGTCCTGGGCGGCAAGCGGCGCGCTGACGCTCAACGCCAGCACGGCGATGGCCGTACATGCGAATTTTTTCAACATTTTTTTCTCCTCGAAGGACCTGCCTCGTGCCGCAACCTATCTGAAATGTGCGGCCGGGCACAGAGATGCAATGTGCTGCGCGGAAAAATGCTGGTGTCGCCCTGCAATGGCCCCCAGAATGATGTCGAAACATCAATAAGGACCTGAAAGATGACCACCCTGATCCGCCCTTTGACAGCCGCCGATGAAACCCCGTGGCGCGCACTGTGGAAAGCGTATCTTGAATTCTACGAAACCGCCGTGCCGGAGGAGGTGTATGCCACCACCTTTGCGCGGCTGTTGTCGGTGGATCATCCCGATCAGAACGCGCTTGTCGCGGTACAGAACGATGTGCCGGTCGGCCTGGTCCACTATATCTATCACGCACATAACTGGCGTATCGAACAGGTCTGCTACCTGCAGGATCTCTATGCTGACCCGGCCGTGCGCGGCACCGGTGTCGGCCGCCAGCTGATCGAGGCGGTCTACGCGCAGGCCGATGCCGATGGCTGCCCGTCCGTCTACTGGATGACACAGGATTTCAACACGCAGGCCCGCAAGCTTTATGACCGCATCGGAGTCCTGACGCCCTTCATCAAGTACAACCGCCCATGAGCATCCATATCGGCGCCAATCCGGGCGAGATCGCCCGGACCGTTCTGATGCCCGGCGACCCGCTGCGCGCCAAATGGGCAGCCGAGACATTTCTGGGCGATCCGCGACAGGTCAACGGGGTGCGGGGGATGCTGGGCTTCACCGGTACCTGGCAGGGACACGACGTCACCATTCAGGGCAGCGGCATGGGCATGCCCAGCCTCAGTATCTATGCCAATGAACTGATCCGCGATTTCGGTGCCAAGACGCTGATCCGGATCGGATCCTGCGGGTCAATGCAGGCGCATGTGGCCCTGCGCGACGTGGTGATCGCCATGACCGCCAGCAGCACGACAACCCCGTCCTCGACCCTGCTGCGCGAGGTGAACTTCGCCCCCTGCGCC
>JANSYB010000168.1 GCA_024742655.1 Paracoccaceae bacterium
GCAGTTTCGGGCGGCATCGGGATCCTGGCCCCGCTCTGGCAGAGCGCATGGGCGGACTTGTTGAAATACCACGGCGCGTCACGGTCAACCTCCGCGCCCATTTCGGCGGCATGGGCGGCATAGTTCCGCCCGACGCAGAAAATGCGCCGAACAGGGAAAAGGGCGGCCTCCCCCTCGACCGGAAGCGCCGGTATGGGGGCCGGTTCGAAAAGATACTGGGCTTGCATGGGCGCACTCCTGTTTGTGGCCTTATGCGCGCTTCACGCGGCCAAGTCAAAAGTCGCCCGGCCCGAGATGCAACATGCCGGAACGGATCGCGCTACACCGTTTTCTGTAAAGAAAACGGGCTAGAAAATGCGCATTTTCTAGTGCGGAATTTGTGCAAATTCCGCCCGCCCGGCGACGCGGCGCGATCACGCCACGCGCGCGCCGCGCGACCAGACCGCGCGCAGCGCAGGTGCGCCGCCACGCATGGTAAAGCGTATCAGATCAGCGCGTTTGCCCGACGCGATCTCGCCCCGATCGTGCAGCCCGACCGCCTGCGCGGGGGTGCGTGTGACCGTTGCGATCCCGCGCGCCATGTCGTCCCAGTCATGGCCCAGCTTCACCGCGGCCAGAAGCAGCGCGGAGGGCACGTAATCCGACGACAGGATATCCAGGCAGCCCGCCGCCGCCAAATCGCCCGCTGCCACGTTGCCCGAATGCGACCCGCCCCGGATCAGGTTCGGCGCCCCCATGATCACCCCGATCCCCCGGTCGTGGCTGGCGCGCGCGGCCTCGAGCGTGGTGGGAAATTCCGCCAGTCGCACACCGTAACCCTGCGAGGTCACGACCTGATCCTTGGTGGTGTCGTCATGGCTGGCCAGCACGGCACCGTAGTGTTTCGCGCGGGCCACCGCATAGGCCTCATGCGCCTCTCCATGCCGGTCGCGCAAGTCCTTGAGTTGCGCGACATGGGCCACGAACTCCGCATCCGACAAGCCGAACTTGCCTTTCATGTAGGCCTCGAGCTGCGTCAGATCGCGGAATTGTCGCTGGCCGGGCGTATGATCCATCAGGCTGACGATACCGACGCGGTCCTCGGGTCCGAACTCGGCCATTTCCTCTTCCAGCGTTTCGGAACACACCTCGGCGCGCAGGTGCAGGAAATGACTGATCTTCAGCGCGTCCTCGGCGCGCAGGGCCCACAACTCGCTGGCCAGTTGGCGCGCGTATTTCATGTACCGTGCCTGTCCCGACGGGATCGAGCCGACGCGCATCGCGTCGAACACGGTCGTGATGCCGGTGCTGGCCAGTTCCGCATCATGGGCGAGGATGGCGGCGTTATGCGGCCAGTCGACCCGCGGGCGCGGCTGTATGTGTCGCTCAAGATTGTCGGTGTGCAGCTCGATCAGGCCCGGCGCCACGAAATCGCCCTCGCAATCCACGGCACCGGCGGGCACGTACCCGCCACTGTCCACGGCCATGATCTCTTCACCGCGCAGATGCACAGACCCGGTGATGGTTTCCCCCGGAAGAACCACGGTGGCATTGGCGAGAACAAGGTCTTGTGTCATGAGAGCGTCACGCGGATTTGGGATGGGATCATCAGGAAACGGGAAACGGCATGGATTACAAGCGAAACGCGATCTATTTCACCCCGCCACCCGGGCCTTTCGCGGATTTCGGCGCGGGCTGGCTCGGCTGGGATCCGGCCACCGGGCAAAGGCCCCCGGCCCCGGATATCGCCGGCTTGCCCGCAGCACGCGAGGACATCACCGCCACACCCCGAAAATACGGCCTGCACGCGACGATCAAACCACCGTTCCGGCTGGCCGACGGGCAAAGCGTCGATGCGTTGAACGGTGCGTTGCGTGACCTGTGCGGCCAACTCGACACGATCAGGCTCGACGGTCTGGATTGTGCCGCACTTGGCCGGTTTCTGGCCCTTGTGCCATGCGGGGATACCACGGCGCTCGACACACTCGCCGCCCGCGTGGTCCGCGATCTCGACCGGTTTCGTGCGCCACCCTCCGAGGCCGAACTGACGCGCCGCCGCGCCGGTGGGCTGAGCCCGTCGCAGGAGGGACTCCTGACCCAGTGGGGCTATCCCTACGTCATGGATGAATTCCGGTTTCATATCACGCTGACCGGGAAACTGCCCAAGGCGCAGACCGCCGCCGTCAGGGAAATCCTTGAACCCCACATCACGCCACTCTTGCCGCGGCCCTTCACGATCGATGCCCTCAGCCTGATGGGCGAGGACGACGAAGGGGTGTTCCATCTGATCCACCGTCACGCCCTTTCCGGCTGAAGGGCCGCCAGAACCCGCGTCACCGTCTGGTCCAGCGGCCCGTCATTGGCCACATGCACAACCCGCCCTAACCCGGCGGGCAGGGCATAATCCGCACGGGACAAGCGGGCCTCGATCGCGGCGGCGCTTTCGCGGCCGCGTGCAGCCAGGCGTTGCGCCAGAACGGCTGTGGGCGCGGTCAGATGCAGCGTCACGAAATCTGAGAACTGTGCCTCCGCCCGGGCAAGAACGGACCGCGAGAGATTGACCAGACAGGTGCGCCCCTGCGCCAGATCCTGCCGAACCCGGACCGGAATGCCGTAGTAAAGACCATGCGCCTGCCAGTGCAGCACAAAATCTCCCGCCGCCCGTCGCCGGACGAACTCTGCCTCGCCGACACTGTCAAAGACCTCGCCCCCGGCATCACCCGGGCGGGTGATCACGCGGCGCACAAGGCCAAAGCCCGGCCGCGCGGCGGCCAGCGCGCGCATCACGCTGTCCTTGCCCACCCCGGATGGGCCAACCACGCCGATCAACTGACCTGTCATCAGGCGGCCCCCCGGGGGGTAAAGGCGGAGACGTCGATCTCCCTGTCGCAGACCCGTGCCCGCGCGGCCTCGTCATGGAAGATGCCTACGATCGCGGCCCCGCGCGCCTTGGCCTCTTCGATCAGGCTCAGCACGGTTTCGCGGTTGATGGCATCCAGGCTGGCCGTGGGTTCATCCAGCAGCATCGCGGGATAGACATGGGCAAAGCCGCGCGCGATGTTAACGCGCTGCTGCTCGCCCCCCGAAAAGGTCGTGGGGCTCAGCGCCCAGAGCGCCTCGGGGATGTTCAAACGCCGCAGCAGGTCCTCGGCCCGCGCAAGGGCAGTCTCGCGGTCCTCGCCCACGGCCAGCAGAGGCTCTGCCACCACGTCGCGCGTCGGAACACGCGGCACCACGCGCAGGAACTGGCTGACATAACCCAACGTGTAACGGCGCAGGGCGAGGATGTCGCGCGGTTCGGCAGTGGCGACATCCACGTCACCCACCATGATCCGGCCCGATGCCGCAAGGTAGTTGCCATAGATCATCCGCATCAATGTCGACTTGCCCGCACCCGACGCCCCGGTCAGCGCCACGCACTCTCCCGACGCCACCGACAACGCGGCCCCCTGCATCACAGGGATAACGGCACTCCCCTGGTTGTGCAGGGTGAACATCTTGGAAAGATTTGATATTTCGATCATTTTCTCAAACCTGCAGCACAGAGGAGACAAGAAGCTGGGTGTAGGCATGCTGCGGGTCATCCAGAACCTGATCGGTCAGGCCGGTTTCCACGACATGCCCGTCCTTCATCACCATCAGTCGATCCGCCAGTAGGCGCACGACGGCCAGGTCGTGGGTGACGATGATCGCACTCAGCCCCATTTCGCGCACCAGACCGCGCAGCAGATCCAGCAGGCGCGCCTGCACGCTGACATCCAGCCCGCCGGTGGGTTCGTCCATGAAGACCAGCCGCGGACCGGTCACAAGGTTGCGCGCGATCTGCAACCGTTGCTGCATGCCGCCCGAAAAGGCCGTGGGGCGATCGTCGATCCTGTCTTCGGGAATTTCCACCCGGCCCAGCCAGTCAATGGCGGCCCCGCGGATCTCACCGTAGTGGCGTCCCCCGACCGCCATCAGACGCTCCCCCACGTTGCCCCCCGCACTCACGCCCATGCGCAGACCGTCGCGGGCATGCTGATGAACAAACGCCCAATCGGTGCGCCCCAGCATCCGGCGCTCCGGCTCTGACATCCGCAGCGTATCGCGCAGCCCGTCGGTGCGCGTGTCGAACAGGACCTCGCCGGCATCAGGAGCTAACTGGCCGGCGAGGCAGTTGAGGAGCGTGGATTTACCTGACCCACTTTCCCCAACGATTCCCATCACTTCCCCCGGGTAGAGGTCGAAACTCACGTCCCGGCATCCGACGCGGGACCCATAGAACCTCGCCACATCGCGAACCTGCAAAAGCGGTGTCATCACGCCTGCCCTCCCGCATCCGGATTATGCGCATAATCCGGGCAAAATTCTGCGCAGAATTTTGGCCTCTGTCTCATGTCGTGCCCTCCTTGTGCGGCACGCCCTGTGCGCCGGTGTGACCCGCTGCGCGGCGCGCGCGGCAGAAATCGGTGTCCGAGCACACGAACATCCGCCCGCCCGCGTCATCCACGATCACCTCGTCCAGATAACTGTCTTCGGCCGCGCACAGGTCACAGGGATGATCCGCCTTGCTGGCCTCGAACGGGTAATCCTCGAAATCCAGGCTGACGACCTTGCAATAGGGCGGTAGGGCATAGATCCGCTGCTCGCGCCCTGCGCCGAACAGCTGGATCGCGGCCATCTCCATCTTGGGGTTGTCGAATTTCGGGATCGGCGAGGGATCCATCACATAGCGCCCCTCGACCTTGACCGGGTAGGCATAGGAGGTGGCGATCGCGCCGTGCTGGCTGATATCCTCGTAAAGCTTTACATGCATCAGCCCGTATTCCTCCAGGCTGTGCATCTTGCGGGTCTCCGTCTCGCGCGGCTCGAGGAAACGCAGCGGCTCGGGGATCGGCACCTGGTAGACCAGGATCTGGTCCTCGCGCAGCGTCTCCTCGGGGATCCGGTGGCGGGTCTGGATCACGCTGGCCCTGGCCGTCTCCTCGGTGGTGGCCACGCCTGCGGTCTTCTCGAAGAACTTTCGGATCGAGACCGCGTTGGTGGTGTCATCCGCGCCCTGGTCGATCACCTTGAGTGTATCCTCGGGCGTCAACGTCGCCGCACTGACCTGCACGCCGCCGGTGCCCCATCCATAAGGCATCGGCATCTCGCGGCTGGCAAACGGCACCTGGTAGCCGGGGATTGCCAGCCCCTTGAGGATCGCCCGCCGGATCATCCTCTTGGTCTGTTCATCGAGATAGGCGAAGTTGTAATCGCTCACAGCAGTCCCCGTTCGGTCAGGTCCCGACGCAGGATGTCGGGCGAAGTAAAATGATGGGCCTGCCAGCCCGCATTGCGCGCACCCTGCGCGTTGGCCGCACTGTCGTCGATGAACAGGCAGTCGGACGGGCTCAGCAGGTTGCGCCGGCACAGAAGATCGTAAATCTGCCGCTCTGGCTTGATCATGCCCTCGTGTCCCGACACCACCACGTCGGCAAAGGCCTCGCCCAGCTGTGGGTGCAGTTGCAGCGCCACATCCCAGGTGTCCGGGGCGAAATTCGTCAGCCCGAAAATCCCGTGCCCTTTGGCGCGCAGCCGATCCATCAGGGCCCATGTATCGGTGATCTTGCGGGCGATCGTCAGGTGGAACCGGTCGAAATACCCATCCAGAAGCGCGGCATGTGCGTCGGGCACCGCGGCCACGGCCTCCGCACGGCGACGCCCGCGATCCTGTTCGAGATTCCACTCGAAAAACCCGACCTCGTCGAAGAAGCCGTCGATCTGCGCATCGTCGTCGAACGCATGGCGAAAGGCCGCGTGCGGCTCCCATGCGATCAGGACGTTGCCGATATCGAAGACGATGTTCATCACGGCGCCACCACCCCTTCGGCATAGCGCGCCAGACGCTCCTGCAGCGTGCCGGTGTGCAACTCGAACAGGTGGTTGTCCGGGCCGTAGAAATAGACCGAGCGCCC
>JANSYB010000036.1 GCA_024742655.1 Paracoccaceae bacterium
AGGTCGATCAGGCGCTTGCCCGACATGTCGTAAAGACAATAGCCCTCGCGCCGGTCGATCACCATCGGCGTACCGGCGTCGGTCCAGAACCTGACCTTGCCCGGGTTCCAGTACTCGGCGGCCTTCTGAAGAAGGTCTTCCTTCGAATCGAAGGAAAAGAATCCGTAGTTGAACACGTGATTTCCCTTTGCAGCTGCGCAAAAGGTACCACCGAATTTTTAACTTGCAACATTTTATGATGGAAGTCGGGCATTTTTATTTCATATTCCGCGCCAAAACCCATATAATAATGTAGAACTGGGCAGGGAGAGCACGCCGGATGTCAAAAAAGATTCAACGGCATGACCAGATTCTGAACGTGCTGGAAAGCAGCCCGTCGATGCGGGTCAGCGAACTCGCCTCGGAATTGGGCGTGTCGGCGGAAACCGTCCGGCGCGACCTGGCAGAGCTGGATGAGACGGGTCGGATCAAGCGAACCTATGGCGGGGCCGTACGCACCAAGACTTTCGAGCCGGCGCTGGCCGAACGATCCCAGCTGTATATCCGCGAACGCGAGGACATCGCGCGCCTCGCGGTTGAGCGCGTTGGCGATGCCGACAATCTGTTTATCGGTGGCGGCGCCACCATGTTGCATTTCGCGCGGGCGCTGCGGGCGGTCGAACGGCCGCTGACCGTGTTGACGCCGGCCTTCAGCATCGCGACCGAACTGTCGACCAACCCCCAGATTCAGGTGATGGCCCTGCCCGGCATCGTGGAGCCCAAGGAGGGGCTGGTTTACGGGGCCGAAACCATAAAGTGCATCAAGCAGTTCCGCACGTCCCTGGCCGTTGTCGGGGCCTCGGGCGTTGACGAGCGCGGTGTCAGCGAGGCGCTGCTGCATGCCGCGCAGGTCTATGCGGCCATGATCGAGGCGGCGGACGAGACACTTGTACTGGCCGACGCCTCGAAATTCGGCAACCGCTCCCTTCAGCAGATCCTGCACTGGCGCAAGAATGTAAGCCTTATTACGGACACCGGCCCACCCGCGCCACTGCTGGATGCCATCGCGCAAAGTGGCGCAGAGTTGATCGCGGCTGATACGGCATGACGGACGGGTGCCTAAATTCCGTCCATCAGCACGGCGCGCACGAACGCCCGATCACCGGCATTGGTCAACAGCTGTGTCGCCTTGGCGGGGCTGGCCCAGATCAAGCTGTGTTCGGCGTGCTGCGGCGCCGAGATCTGTCGCACAGGGCGGGCAAGGTAAAGGCTGCAGATCTTTTCGGCCCACATGTCATATTCGGGGATGTAGCCGTATTGACGATAGCGCCCCAGCAGCCGCGCCGGCCCGATCGTCCAGCCGGTTTCCTCCCGCACCTCGCGGTGCAGGGCGCGCAGCGGCGCCTCCCCCGGATCAAGCCCACCGCCTGGCAATTGCAATTCGGGCACCGGCTCGCTTTGGAATGTCAGCAGCACCCGACCGCGCAATGGCAGGATCGCATAAGCCCCCGGCCGCCTGCGATAAACCTGCGTGGATGCCGGTCGCGGGCCATGGATCGGAATCATGCCGGCCTTTCCCCTTTCTTGCCACCACGCCCACCAAACCCGCTTGCCCGTTTGAAAACAAGCCCGGCCCGGCCACCGTTGACGCCACATGGCCGGCCCGCGACAGGAGACGCATGACGTCATGACCAACAGCCCGAGCTATGACGCCAATCGCTGGCGACGCTTTGATGACTGGGACAATCGCCCGTTGCGGCAGGACCAGTTCGCGGTCGAGGACCCGGAAAACGGATTTTCCGCCTTCGCCGGTGCGGCCGATCCCAGACCGGGCCTGACGATCCTGGGCGGACAGGTCACCGAGATGGACGGCGTGCCGGCCGAAGAGTTCGACATGATCGACGCCTTCATCGCCACCTATCACATCGATCCCCACATCGCCGAGGAGGCGATGGCGATCCCCTCTTCCGATCTGGCACGGATGCTGGTGGACATGAACGTGCCGCGCACCGCGTTGACGCGCCTTGCGCGGGGCCTGACCCCCGCCAAGCTGGCCGAGGCGGTGGCGCAACTGAACGCGATGGAAATCGCGTTCGCCTATTCCAAGATGCGCGCGCGCAAGACACCCGGCAACCAGGCCCATGTCACCAACGCCAAGGACGACCCGCTGCAACTGGCCGCGGATGCCGCGATCGCGGTGGCGCTCGGCTTTGACGAGATCGAGACCACCATGCGGGTGGCACGCAATTCGTGGTCCAATGCGCTCGCCTGCTGCGTGGGCTCCGCCGTGGGACGGGCCGGAACGCTGTTCCAATGCTCCAGCGAAGAGGCCGAGGAACTCGAGATCGGTATGGCCGGGTTCACCTCCTACGCCGAAACGGTCTCGGTCTACGGCACCGAAAGCGCGTTCATCGATGGCGATGACACGCCCTGGTCCAAGGCATGGCTGGCCGCGGCCTATGCCTCGCGCGGGATCAAGATGCGCTGCACCTCGGGGGCGGCGGCCGAACTGTTGATGGGGTTTCATGAGGCCAAATCGCTGCTTTACCTCGAGGCGCGATGTCTGTGTCTGCAAAGGGGCATGGGCTCACAGGGCACCCAGAACGGCGGTATCGACGGCGCACCGCTCGCCTCGTCCATTCCCGGCGGGGTGCGCGAGATCATGGCCGAGAACCTGATCGCCGTCTGGCTCGATCTGGAATGCGCCTCGGGCAATGACGCGCGGCATTCGGAATCGGATATGCGGGTGGCGGCCAAGGTCCTGCCTTACCTGATTGGCGGGTCCGACCTGATCTGCTCTGGCTTTGGCAGCATCCTGAAATACGACAACTCGTTCAATCCATCGTCCTTCAATGGCGAGGAACTGGAGGAATTCCTTGTCCTGCAGCGCGATTTCGAGGCCGATGGCGGTCTGACCTCGGTGGAAGACGCCCGCGCGCTGGACCTGCGGCGGCGCGCCATCGACGCGCTGTCCTTTGTGCTGAACGATCTCGGGCTGGCCACCGCGACCACCGCCATGAAACGCTCTGTCGCGGTGGCATCCGGCTCCAACGATACCGACAGCTTCGCCCCGCGCGACGTTGCGCTGATCAGCGACAAGATACGCGCCAATGCCGTTGACGTGCTTGACGTCATCCGCTCTCTCCACCGGGGGGGGTTTACAGAAGAAGCCGAAAACCTGCTTTTCCTGATCAAGCTGCGGGTGTCGGGCGACTATCTGCAGACATCTGCGATCGTGCGTGACGGCCACGTGATCAGTGCGATCAACGACCCCAACGACTATAGCGGCCCCGGTTCCGGTTATCGCCTGACCGACCAGCGACGCGAGGAACTGGTCGCCATCCGTGATGTGCTAAACCGTGAGGAAGTACTGCGCGCCGAGGCGGTCAGCGAAATGAGCGAAGCGAAGTCGATCCGCTATCAGTCAATGGGCCCGGCTATGCCTGGCACCACGGCCCACGAGATCGTCGTCGGCGTCAGCCCGGGTTTTGGCTCCAAGATTTTTCGCACACTCGCCGGCCACCGTCTCAGCGCCGTGCTGCGGGCGCTGGAAACCGGGATCGAGCGCGGAGGCGGGACCATGCGCCTGGTCCGGTTCTGGCATACCGCCGACACATCGTTCCTTGGCCTCAGCGCGGCATGCCTGTCGGGTTCTGGCGTGGGGATCGGCCTGCAATCCAAGGGCACGGCCGTCATTCACCAGAAGGACCGTCTTCCGCACAACAATCTCGAACTGTTCTCAAACGCGCCAATCACGACACTGGAACATTACGAACAGTTGGGATTCAACGCCACGGTCTATGCCGGCGACGCACTGCCCGAACCGGTGGTGGTCCCGACAAGGGGCGAGGCGCTTGGCGCGCGTTTCCATGCCCGTGTCGCACTGACCTACGCGATCGAGACAGCGATGACAGAAGACAATTCATCGCCCGAAGACCTCAAAATCACGTTCCTGGAGCAGAGCACATGACCGACAAGCTGCATGCAAAGGATTATCCAATCGCCGAAACCCGCCCCGAGCGAGTGCTGGGGCAACGGGGCAAACCGCTGGCCAGCCTGACCCTCGAAGCGGTGATGGACGGTGACGTCGGCATGGAAGACCTGCGCATCACCCCACAGGCCCTGCTGCAACAGGCTCAGATTGCCAAGTCGGTGGGGCGCACGGCGCTGGCCGGCAACCTTGAGCGCGCCGCCGAAATGACCGGCATTCCCCAAGCCGAGGTTATGCAAATCTACGAACTGCTGCGCCCTGGTCGCACGAAGTCCAAGCAAGAGCTACTGGACACTGCGCAGCGCATCAGGTCGAACCATAAGGCGGATCTGCTTGCCTCGTTCATCGAAGAGGCCGCGGAATTCTACGAAAAGCGCGGGCTCTTTCGAAAAAGGTACTGATCTCAAAGGCCATGCGCTTGATCACTCGGCACAAGACGTGCCTGTGCGCGTTTTGAAGACGCGTGTTTCGTTGGGACCCATTTGGAGGTCGATAAGGGAAACCACCGGGGCGATTGAGGTTAAGTCACGGGAAGAGGGATAAATCAGACCCGATACGGTCAATCGATCTCCGGCTTGCCAGGGATCGGGCCTTCGCCGGCAATCGGCAACCCAACGGTCAGCCCATTCTCCTTGGCCAAGTCGGTGACGCCAAGGCGCTTGCCGCACGGTCCGCGTGCGGGATCAAAGACCTGCCGCCTGCTTCAGGATCGCGGCGGTAAAGACGTCCTGATGCGCACCGCCGATATTCTTGTAAACGGTAATCTCATCCTCGCTGGCACGCCCTGCGTCGCGTCCCTGCACCAGGCTGAACGCATCGCCCCAAATGTCGTCCCAGGCCAGTGCGCCGGCCGCCACTGGCAGCGTCAACTCGCCCACCTCGTCGCGCCCGCGGTCGCAGCAGGTAAAAACCGTTCCCCGCCGCATCGCATCATCATCCGCCTCGCGCATGTCAGGCAGGTAGGACCCCACCAGATCGAGATGCGCGCCGGGTTTGAGCAATGCACCCTTTACGAGCGGCACGCGTGACATGGTCACGCAACTGATCACATCGGCCTCGGCCACCGCGTCATCGAGATCCGGCGCGGCCTCGGCCTCGATCCCCCGTGAGCGCAGATCGGCGGCCAACGCCTCGGCTCTGGGCGCCGTGCGGTTCCAGATCCGCACACGGGCAATCGAGGGGCGCGCCGCCATATGCGCCATCGAAACATGCGGGCCCAATCCGCCCGCACCCACCACAAGAAGGTCGCGCGGCGCGGGCGGGGCGAGAAGCGCCGTTCCAAGCCCGGAGATCGCAGCGGTCTTACGATAGGTCATCGCCTCGCCATCGGCCACCAGAACCGGCGCACCGGTTTCGGCATCGAACGCCGCCACGGCGCCAAGAACCGAACCGATCGGTGGGTCACGGTCACGGTTGGCCGGAAAGACACCGACCATCTTGACCACGATCAACCGGCCGCCCAACCAGCCGGGCAGCGTGACGAACATGTTGCCGGTTCCGTTCGGGTCTTCCGTGTAGACACCATCACCGGCAGGCATTTCGCCCTCATGCATCTCTTGCAGGGCGGGGATCAGCTCCGCATAGGGCAGCAACCGGTGGACGGTTTCGGCATCGAACATCTGCATGGCACATCTCCTTTGGAAAGGGGGGCGGGTCCCCCTACCCTACAACCCTGCGCCGGGATGCCAAATTTCCTTTGCCCCAGGCGCGTGCTCTTGTCAGACTTGGCCCAAGCCATCCCAAAGCAAGGAACCCAGCCATGAACGCCGATGCCAGACCCACAACGCGTGACCCGCTGCTGCAGCCATTCCGGCTGGCGCATCTGGAACTGCGCAACCGGATCATGAGCACCTCGCACGCCATCGGCTTTGGTGAGGACGGCATGCCCGCGGGGCGTTACCAACGCTATCACGAGGCCAAGGCGCAAGGCGGGATCGGGCTTACCATGTTCGGCGGATCGACCAATGTGTCGCGCGATAGCGCCAATACCTTCGGTCAGCTCAGTGCGAGCGATGATCGCGTCATTCCCTATTTCCGGGAATTCGCGGATCGCGTTCACAAACATGGCGCCGCGCTGATGTGCCAGCTGACCCATCTGGGCGGACGAAGCCAGTGGCGCGGGGACAACTGGCTGCCCACCATCTCGCCCAGCCGGTTTCGCGAGCCTCTTCACCGCGGGTTCACCAAGGAAATGCAGGCCGAGGATATCGCCCGCGTGATCGCCGATTTCGGTCAGGCCGCGCGGCGCTGCTACGAAGGCGGGCTCGACGGGTGCGAATTGCACATCACCGGGCACCTCATCGGGCAGTTCTGGTCACCCGCCACGAACAGGCGCAGCGACGATTTCGGGGGCAGCCTCGAGAACCGCGCGCGGTTTGGTCTGATGGCGCTTGAGGAAATCCGCCGCGTCGTCCCACAGCCCTTTGTCGTGGGTGTGCGCATGGTCGTCGGAGAAGGCGATGGCGGTGACATGCCCGACGAGGACTACCTTGCCATGGCCGAGATCCTCGAACGCTCGGGCCTGATCGATTTCTTCAATTTCGGGTACGGGCGCATCGACACGGAGGTGGGCCTGGCCCGCTACATGCCGGGCATGGCGATGGAACTGGCCCCGCAACTGCGCCCGGTCGCGGCCTTTCGGCAGAATGTCGGCCTGCCCGTTTTCCACGCGGCGCGGATCAATGACATGGCGACCGCCCGGTTCGCGGTGGGCGAAGGACATGTGGATCTGATTGGCATGACCCGCGCGCATATCGCCGATCCGAATATCGCGCGCAAACTGTCCGACGGCGCAGAAGAGACGATCCGCCCATGTGTGGGCGCGACCTATTGTTCGTGGCATGGCAGCTGCATTCACAATCCCGCCATCGGCCGCGAGGATGTCCTGCCGCATGTGATCGAAAAGACCGACATGCCCAAGCGCGTGACCGTCGTCGGCGCCGGCCCCGGTGGGCTTGAGGCCGCACGCGTCGCCGCCGAACGCGGCCATGCCGTGACCCTGCTGGAAGCCGCGCCAAGGGCCGGTGGCCAGATTTTGCTGGCCGCGCAACTCGATCTGCGGCGCGACCTGATCGGGATTGTCGATTGGCGGGTCAGCGAGCTGGAACGGCTCGGCGCGACCCTGCGCTACAACGTTTTCGCCGACGCGAACGAGATCGCGCAGACACAGCCCGACACCGTCATCATTGCCACCGGGGGCGTGCCGGACAGGCTGGAGGATATTCCCGGGGCCGAACTCGGCACGCCGCTCTGGGAGGCGCTCGAGGCGGCAGCGCCGCCCGAGGGGGATGTGGTCTTTTATGACGGGGTCGGCACAGCCGCCGGTTTGAACGGCGCACACACCCTGGCCGCGGCGGGTGCTGCACTGACCTACGTGACCCCCGACAGCACCGCGGGCGCCGAGGTCAGCTATATCGAGCGGCCCTTGCAAATGCGCGCCTTCTACAAATCCGGCGCGACGCTCCGCGTCGACCTTAGCCTGCGCCACGTGGCGCGCGACGAAAACCGGCTGCGCCTGAGTTTCGAAAACAGCTACAGCGGGGAAACCGTTGAGATGAGCTGCGACAGGCTGATCTATGAACATGGCACGCAGCCGGTCGATGAGCTTTATCTGGAGCTGGCGGGCGTGGCGCGCAATCGCGGCCTGCCGGATCTGGCTGCCTGGACCGCCGCACAGCCACAGCCCGAAGGCGATGGTGAGGGCTTCGATCTCTACCGGATCGGGGACGCCACATCGTCGCGCGACATCCACGCCGCGATCCTCGATGCCGCGCGGCTCTGCACCCGGCTCTAGCGCGGTTTTGCCAAAAGGAGCGCACCGGCAGGCAAAAGGGTCATTGGCCTGCTGCCAAAACGGCTTTCCTCGATTACAACGGTCCGATGACGATAGATATCGAAGTATCCCTGACCTACGAACTGGGGGCGGCAAGACTGGCGCTGCTTGCGGTTGAGGCGGCACAGACGAAAGACCAGGTTGTTAACGAGTGTCATCTGGACGTCGAAAATGCCGTGCTGCGGCATCTCACGGGCGAACACGGCTTTGGGGGGCGTATCTGGGCGCTTGTCGGCGGACCAACGCTTTGCCTGCGGTACCGGGCCAGAGTCGATCTGTCACGCGCACCGGTGTACCTGGATGGCCTCTCGGCCGCGCCCCTGGATGAATTGCCGGACGGCCTGATCACGTTCTTGCGCCCGTCGCGCTTTTGCCAGTCCGACCAGTTCGAGACGTTTGCCGCGGACGAATTTGGACATCTATCCGGTGGAGACAAGATCGCGGCGATGATCGAGTGGATCCAGTCGGCGCTGACCTACGCGCCCGGCGCTTCGGATAGCGGGACCACGCTTCTGGAAACCTTTTCGTCTCGGAAAGGCGTTTGCAGGGATTACGCCCATATGCTGTGCGGGCTGGCCAGGGCGTCGCATATTCCTGCACGTTATGTCTCGGCCTACGGACCGTCCGTCAACCCACAGGATTTCCATGCCGTCGCGCAGGTGTGGCTGGAGAACGAATGGCAACTGGTCGATCCGTCCGGCATGTGCACCGCAGACGAACTCGTGCTGATCGGTGCGGGGCGTGATGCCGCCGATGTGCCGTTCATGGAAACGCCGGATGAGGCCCGGTTCCTGGCGCAAGAGGTCCAGGTGAAAGGCTCATAGCGCTGTCGATCTGCCGCACGCGGACAACCACCGGGGCCGGGCCATGGGCCTATGCCGGATCCCGATGCTGTACGGCGAGTATGTCCGAAAACACGCGTTGGGCCGACGACAATGCCCCTTCCATCAGCCCGCCCATCCCGGATGCCGTTTCCGTTGACGAAAAATGCAGTCGGCCATCCCAGACCTGCATCAGTTCGGGTGGCAACCCATAGGCCGGGTGCCCCCTTTGTTCGTCCTGGTCCCACTGCGTGGCTGTTTCCGGCTCAAATGCCCAGTCCATGAAACCGGTCTGCACCGGAGACATCGCGCCGGCCCCGAATAGCCGTGCCAGTTGCTCAAGTGCAGAGCGTTCCAGCTCGTCCGCCTGCGCGACCCTGTGACTTGCCGCAACACCCAGAAAGCCGAACAGCGCAGCGGGCCTGCCGTCCGGGCCGGATGCATCATGTATTTCTGCAAGGGGGCCTCGTCGGCTCATCGCATCACCGGAAAGTCCCCCTTCGCGCCAGAAGGGACGATCATAGACGGCAACGAACTTGGCATGACCCGCCATCCATGTGGGAATGGCCTCAAGCGCCTGCATGACGTCAGGCGCCAGCGTCGGCTCGAACACGAGCCTGGCCGCGATGCGCGGAGGCAGGGCGAGAACGATATGCTCCGCCTGACACAGCCTGCCCTCGTCCGCAAAAACCTCGCCGTCCCGGGTAATTCGCCTGACCGGACAATCAAGGGTCATCCGGTCCTGGGGCAACCGTGCGGCCAGCCCTTCGATCAGGCCGACCATCCCGCCCTCCAGACGCCAGGCCCCCTCCATCGACGCGAAACCGACACCGCGCTGCACGCGTCCGGACTGGTCTTCGAAACACAAGTCACCTGTCGAATACTGCGCAAAGGCACGAAGCCCGAGATCCGCCGCCAGCGCGGCGACAAGCGGTTGTCCGGGCCAGAACCATGACGGTCCAAGATCGACGCGACCCACCGGCGTTTCCAGCGCGGCGATCCGCCCACCCGGCCTCGGGCGTGCCTCGAACACCTGGAAATCGATCCCGGCCTCGTGCAGACAATCCGCCAGGAAAAGCCCCGCCAACCCCCCGCCGACGATCGCGACCCGGGTTTTCATCACCTTACCCTCCTATCGTGACATCATGCGGCCGGCACGACCCGTGCAGACCACGGCACGCCGCCAGATGCCCCGTCTCATGGCGACACCACGATCATGCGCCCCGCCCC
>JANSYB010000395.1 GCA_024742655.1 Paracoccaceae bacterium
CCCAGAAGAAACGCCGTGGCATTGGCAAAGACATGCAGCACCGCCAGCGCCTCGGCGCCCAGAAGCTCGGTAAACTCGGTCTTGCGCGCGGCGGGCAGCGACCCGGCAAGGTTCGCCCGGCGCAGATCGCCCAGCCCCGTCGCCTCGGCATAGGTTTCGCCGACCGCGAGCGCGATGGCCAGTGCGCGGCGCAGCGCGTGCATGACATTGGCCTGCATCGGGCTGACCAGCGGGTCATCCCCGTCCGCCGCCTCGATCCGGGCCAGCAGATGCACCCCCTCGGGCCGCGCGGTCGACCGCGTGACCAGACCCGGCGTGGTCGTCCTGAACCGCCGCCGCGTACCCAGCCCGCTGGATTTCTCCTCGGCCTGCGCCTCCACCGACCTGGCGATCCGGGGCGTGTGGTCGAACCCGTCCAGCATCGCCACCGCGGCGTCGTAATGCTTGGCGATATCCGCCTCTCGCAACTCCATCGTGTCGGCCGTCAAACTCATCTCACCTACCCCGATCTTTCATCGTTCCCGAAATACTCCTGCCGGAGGCATGGGCTGCAAGCCCATTCAATATCGCAACACCCGACCGCCCGGACTGACCACGAATTTGGTCACGCTGCCGAACCCCGGCGGGTTCTTTTCGGCCAGCGCCTGATAGGGGCGCTCGGGCAGGATAATGCTGCGTTCCATCCGCGTGGCCCCGGTTTCCGCCCCGTGCCCGGCAAAGGGATCGAGCGCGAAAACCTGCCGCTCCACCGTTCCGAACCAGCCCGCGCGCTCCTCGATCACGCGCTCGCTTTCCAGCACCTCGTCGGTCCAGGCCAGCGCCCAGTCCTGCCCCTCGGGCGCGTTGGCCTCGGCCAGCACGGCGCGCATCGGGCCGGTTTGCCGGGTAAAGGTATGCGAATACATCGGGCCCACGTGAAACCGCCGCAGCCGCTTGGGGTGCAACGCGTCGAAGGCCTCATCGAACCCCCGGGCGATGGTCAGCAGTTTCAGACCGCCCAGCGACTGCCCCATCAGATGCGCCTGCACCTCGGGCCAGCGCCGCTCGTCCTTGCCCAATGGCCTGCGCCCGGTATCCTCAAGCTCCATCAGATAAATCGTGGGCAGGTTCATCTGGCTGTCATAGACCGCCCAGTGCACAAGATAGCGGCGCCGCTCTTCCAGCCCCTCGATCCACTGGATGTCCGGGTCGTTCTGTGCCCAGAACAGGTGTCCCTTGCGCAACTCCTGATAATACAGCCGCTGCGACAGGGCGAATTGCAGGCGCGTGGGGATTTGCCGATCCGAGATGATCTGCTCCACCATGCGCTTTTTCAGGGTGGCCTCGTCGGGCAGGTTATCGAGGTGCCGACGCGCCTGTTGCGCGTCATTGGCCATGACCAGCAATTCGTTGAACACCGGAAAGCCGCTTTCGGTCACGTCCATCGCCAGCGAGCCAAAGAACTGCCCCGTATCGCGCCCGACCAGCAGGTATTTCATGCTCAGCGCCTTGAACGTGTAGGCGATGCCCTGCACGTAGCGGGTCAGCACCTCGACCTCGGTCTTGTTCAGATCGCCCTCGGCCTGCATCACGGCCGCCACGCGGCCCAGATAGCCGGTGATCCGCTCGAACTTGGCAAAATAGCGGCGGCTGGCGAAGGTGTCGCTCAGCCCGACATGGTCATTGTCCAGCGCCTTGGCGTCAGCCATCCGCGCCCCCGCCGGGTCCCTTGCGGCCCCGGCCGATCAGCAACAGCCCGACAAGGCCGAACCCGATGCCCAGCAGGTTCACCCAGGGCGGGGCGGTAAAGGCGAAAGAGCCGATCAGGCACAGGATCGACAGCGCGATCGCGATAAGTCCGAAATTCATGGATCAGCCCCCGTAGAGATTCTTGTCGTGTTTCTCGATGATCTGCGCAAAGCGGCGGGCGAAACGCTCGTCGGCCTTGGCCTTGGCCTCCAGCACGTCGCGGGCAAAGACCATGTGCTCTTCGTGCGCCTCCAGCATGTCGGCCATCCGCGTGTTGGTGGCCGCCCCGATCCCGGCCATGGCCGATTGCGCCTCCTGGTCGGTCTGCACGCCGATCTCGTTGATGCGGTGCGCGACATCCTGTTGCTGGGCGGTTTTCAGCGACTTGGTCAGCGCATCATAGAGCACCACGCGTTGCTTGGTGTCGGTCTGCAGCTTGTTGATCAGCACCATCTGCGTCGCCGCCTGGTTGGTCAGGCTGTCGACCCAGGTCTTGCCCTTCTCGATATAGCGTTCCAGCGTCTGCGACTTGGCCAGCTGGACCTGTTCCTGGCGGACCATCTCGTTGTATTCGGCATTCAGCCCGGCCAGCTCGGTCTCCAGCTTGGTGCGCGCGGCGGCGTCGGTTTCATTGGCGATCTGGTTTTCCAGCGTGATGATCCTGGGGTCCATCGCCTGGATATCGGCCCGCAGGGTTTCCAGCGTGCCCACCGTGGCCTCGCGCTCGTCCAGTGTTTCACCCAGGTTGGCCTCGACCTTGCTCTTGTGGGTCTCCAGCGTGGCCAGCTGACTTTCCAGCAGCTGCACGATCACGTCGGATTTGGAAATCAGGTCCTGCAGCTTGTCGTCGATGCTGGCCGTGCGGATGCGGTCCTGCCGCAGGCTGTCGGATTTGGCGCTGCTGAAGATGCCGACGAAGCTTTCCCAGCCGGTCTTGCCGCGCATCTCGTCGAAATCCCTGGAAAAGGCCGCCGTTATGTCATCGAGCCCCATGATCAGTTCGGCGATGTTTTCGTTCATCACCTCGGTATGGGCGTGCACCTCGTCCAGCGTGGCATTCTCGATATCGAGCGTGGCATCCTCGCCGCCCTTGATCTTGGCCCGGGCATTTTCGATCCTGCCGGTCAGTTCGGCGATCTTGGCCTGTGCCGTCTCAACCTGTTCCTGGCTTTCGCGAACCTGTGCATCCAAATTGGCCATGAAATATCCCTTTCCGACAACGAACCTTATTTGACTTCAATATATTGGATAGCGCCACAAGTTTAAGCACAATCCGCAGATGTGAGACAGGAAACACGGTTTTTCCCCCCAAAGCTCACGGGATCAGGACCTCGGCCCGCTCGAACCGGGCGCTGTCGGTGTCCAGATCGTCGAACAGCACCTCGATCTCGATGGTCTGCACATGCCCCGGCGGATAGGTGCGATAGGGCAGATCACCCTCGGGAAACGCATTGGGCGTGGCCGTGTCCATCCGGCAGCGGGGCAAATCCCACACCTCCATCGGGCCGTCATTGATGGCAAAGCGCATCTGGTGCATCCCGCAGCGCCACGACAGAAGCTGCGTGGCATAAACCCAGTCCTGCCCGTTGTATTCGCGCACCGCCACCCAGTTGGCCTTGGTCATGCCTACGATCTGCTTGACCTCGGCGGCGGTGGTGAATTTGCCCGTGGGGGTTTGATCTTCGGCCTCAAAACCGGGGGCCGCCCCTCTCTGCGCGTTCTCCGTTTCCGATCCGCCACCCCCGACGGCCAGCCCGATCCCGATCAGAATCCAGTCGATCATTCCGCAAATCCCTTTTTGAAATTCCCCTGAACTGCACTCTCGCCCCGGGGCATCA
>JANSYB010000451.1 GCA_024742655.1 Paracoccaceae bacterium
CACTACCCTGAGTTGCGTAAGGCCCGAAAAGCCGGGATCACACAGGAGGTGTCTTTTGCCCAGACTCCATGACCGCGTGACCAGACAGGAGCAGCCCAGACCCAAGCGCCGCGCGCTGTTCATCGGGCTTTTGCTGCTCTCTTCGACCCTGATGTATGCCGAACTGGCGCTGCGCTTCAGCGAGTAGCGGTTAACCCGCCGGCAGGTAGGGAATGCCACCCGTAGCGTCGGTGTCGTCGATCACGAAAAGCCGGCTGTCACTGCCCGCCTGCCGCGCCTTGGCGAAGGGGGCATACTCGGGATCATCCGCAAAAGCCTGCGCATCCTGCAGCGATGGAAAAGTGATCAGCGCCACCACGTCGCAATCGGGTGCATCGCCGTCAAGCGCGGTGATGGACCCGCTGCGCGACAGGTATTTTCCGCCGTGTTTCGCCGCCAGATCATGCACCTTGGCCGCGTAATCGGGGATCCACGCGTCATCCGTCACCTTCACCTGTGCAATCAGATAAACCGTCATTTTCAAATTCCTCCCTGTTACCCGTCCAGCATAGCACAGCGCGCGCCGCGCGCCGATGCCGCAAGTGCCCTCAAAAAAATGCTGACGCCGTGCGATTTTCCCTTGCAGCCCCGCGCCAGAGTTTATATCTCACGCCCACCCAACGGATGCGGGCGTAGCTCAGGGGTAGAGCATTACCTTGCCAAGGTAAGGGTCGTGAGTTCGAATCTCATCGCCCGCTCCAATTTCTCTCGACACCAATGGAAAACCGTGTGGCGGCGTCGGTCCGTGCGCGCGGGGCTCTGCCGTCTTTGTCAGGGCGGCAACCTTGCCCGCGTTTCCTTGTCAGGGACGATTTACTTTCCTGCGTTTCGCCTTACCTCCGCACACAAGACCAATGGTGCCCGCGGTGCAGATCGACACGAAAGGAAATCCATCATGCGTCCAACGCTGTTCATTGCCCTCTCCCTGCTTGTTGCCACCCCGGCCCTTGCGGACAGATCACAAAGCACGATCACGGGCGACAAGGCCACGGCCCAAGAGCCCGTCCTCGGGAAACGCGAAGGCAAGAAGTGGATCCGCGATGGAAACCGGGGCGGAATGGCCTGCAAACCGCCCAGAAGTTGCACGGAACGCTGAGCGCCCCTGAGGTGGGCAGGATGCCCACCCAAGCGCAAACGTGCAGGGATGGCACAGCTTGCCCGCGCGGTTTCCCGCCCCCTTGGCGCGCGCGATCAGTGGGCCTATAAGGGCGCGGAATAACACGCGGAATACGCCCATGCGCACAGCCACCATCACCCGCAGCACCGCGGAGACCGAGGTTTCCGTCGAGATCGCCCTCGACGGCACCGGCAGCTATGACAACCAGACCGGCGTGGGGTTCTTCGACCACATGCTGGATCAGCTGGCGCGCCATTCGCTCATCGACATGACGATCCGCTGCACGGGCGACACCCATATCGACGACCATCACACGGTCGAGGATGTGGGCATCGCCCTGGGCCAGGCGCTGTCGCAGGCCCTGGGCGACAAGAAAGGCATCCGCCGCTATGGCGCCTGCCTGCTGCCGATGGATGACGCGCTGGTGCGCGCCGCCCTCGACCTGTCGGGCCGGCCCTACCTTGTGTGGACCGTCGAAATGCCCACGGCACAGATCAAGACGTTCGACACCGAGTTGGTACGGGAATTCTTTCAGGCCTTCAGCACCCATGGCGGGATCACGCTGCACGTGGACATGCTGCACGGGATCAACAGCCACCATATCGCCGAGGCCGCGTTCAAATCCGTGGCGCGCGTCCTGCGCGAGGCGGTCGAGACCGATCCGCGCAAATCCGACGCGATCCCGTCCACCAAGGGCAGCCTCTAGGCCCATGACAACCGTTATCGTCGATTACGAATCCGGCAACCTGCATTCCGCCGAAAAGGCGTTTCAGCGCATGGCGGCCGAGGTGGACGCGGGCAAGGTGGTCGTCACCTCCGACCCCGACACCGTGCGCGGTGCCACGCGCGTGGTGCTGCCGGGCGACGGGGCCTTTCCGGCCTGCCGCAAGGAGTTGTTCGATCATCGTGGTCTCTTCGAGGCGATCGAGGAGGTGGTGATCGGCCAGGCCTGCCCCTTCATGGGGATCTGCATCGGGATGCAGATGCTGGCCACGCGCGGGCTGGAATATTCCGAAACACCCGGCTTTGACTGGATCGGTGGCACGGTGGGCCCGATCACGCCTTCGGACGCGTCGATGAAGGTGCCGCATATGGGCTGGAACGACCTGGTGATCGACCGGCCCCACCCGGTTCTGGACGGGATCAGCGATGGCGATCACGCCTATTTCGTCCATTCCTATCAGTTCCGCGTGGACGACCCCGCCCATCTGCTGGCGCATGTGGACTATGGCGGCGACATCACCGCCGTGGTGGGGCGCGATACACTCGTCGGCACGCAGTTCCACCCCGAGAAAAGCCAGTCCACCGGCCTGCGCATCATCGCCAATTTCCTGAAATGGGCGCCGTAAGCCGCGCCTTCAGTTCACACGTTTCCACGTCTGGCTTTGACACACGGGGCCAACACAGCCCCGCACCGTCAACCGGTTGCCGGCCAGCCGCAGTTCCCCGGCATATTCGCGGTCATGGGCGGGCACATAGGCGCGCCCCTCATAGGTGCCGGACCCTTCGGGCATCATGTTCCAGAACACCCGCTTGCCCACGTTGGGATGCTCGATCTGCTGGCCTGTGGCGTTGAATGTCCGCACGATCTTGCCACAGATCGCCCGGGCGCATTCATACACCCGGACATGCGCCACCTGCCCTTTCCTGTCCGGTTCGGTCAGCCATGTGCCCAGGGCCGGGTCGGCCGAGGCGGCCCCGCCAAGCGCGCAGGTGATGACAAGTATGGGCAGCAGTCGCATCTCTTCCGGGCCTCCGTCCCGCCATGATACCAGTGTATCACACCACAGATCGGCACGCGCAGCGTCACGTTCAAGCGGATCGGCGGAGTTTGGCCGAAGACATCCGGCGCTGAGAGTCCGGTCAACGCGCGATGCGCGTCACTTGACCTTCTGCCACGTGCCGCCATCCCGGCAGATGCCCAGCACACAGCCCGACACCTTGAGCGTCTTGCCGTTCAGCACCAGCTTGGATTTGTAGGTCTTGCCCCGGTCCGGGCTGTAGACCTTGCC
>JANSYB010000274.1 GCA_024742655.1 Paracoccaceae bacterium
AGCGGGTATTCCTTGAACTCCGGCAACATCTTGTCGAAGTACGGCATCAGCCGCTCCTTGTTGAGCGGCTTGATCAGGCCCTCGGGATAAAGCTGATCGCGCGCCCACGGCTGGTTGACGTTGATCAGGTCCCAGACCGAGGTTTCACCGGCCCTCAGCTTGTTGATCATGTCGGGGTCCGACGTGCCGCTTTCGGCGCGTACGGTGGCGTCGGGATTGGCTTCGCGGAACGGCCCGAGCACCTCGTCGGAATTGTAGCCTTCCCAGCAAAGGATGTTCATCCGGTCGGCGCGCGCAGCGAAAGCCGGGCTGAGCGGACCTGCGGCGGCAAGGCCCGCCGCGGCGGCCGTTGTGCCCATGAATTGGCGTCTGGAAAATCTGTTGGTCATTTGAGTAACCTCCTGTCGGTTGGTGGGGGAACTTGCCCCTCGGTTATGCGGGGACCAGCCCCATATTTGAGCGCCCCGGTCAGGCGGAGCGACCTTTGATACCTTTCAGAACCTCCGTAATTCGGTCTTGTGCCGTCCGCATGTCCTGCAGCGTTCCGGACATGAACACGCGCCCGGTCGCACCCATCATCTGAACATCGTTGATGATCGCGCCCGGCGCTGCCTTTTCGGCCTCGTTGGCCGCGACACAGGCGAACAGAGCCGGGGCCATTTCGTAGATCAGAAGGGCTACCCCCGGCACCAGGATCGAGCCATCGCGCGACCGGTTGAGGATGATTGCATGCTGATCCGAGAGATCCTCGATGATGTCGTGATACAGGATCTGCGGGGCCAGCTGATCGGTCGGCTGGGCGCCAATCCCCTTGAGGATCGCCCCACCCGCCGCATCCAGGTCGGACATCTCATCGGCATGAAGCTCCAGAAGGCCGAACTGGCGTTCCGTAAACAGGATCCCCGGCTCCATGTCCGGCGCTGTTTTCAGCGCCAGGTCGGTGATGCGATGAATGCTGAGCGCGGGGGCCACCTCGATAATGAGGGAGTGCTGTCCGCGAAACGGGGGATACCCCCGCGCCCGCAAGGGTGAGGACAGATAGGCCGCAAATTGCGGTTGCAGATCCTCGATAGGCAGGTAGACGCGCAGTTCCGTCATATGCTCTAAGTCCCCCTTGCGCCTTTGCGCAGTCGTTATTTTACGGCAGCCGCAGAGAAATGCTTGCCCAAATCGGCATGCGGACGTGGAATGACGTGCACGGCCGTCACTTCGCCTACTTGAGAGGCAGCTTCGGCGCCGGCCTCGGTCGCGGCCTTGACCGCGCCGACATCGCCCTTGACCACGACGGACACAAGCCCGCCACCGACCTCGTTGCGCGCGACGATTTCCACGTTTGCCGCCTTGACCATCGCATCCGCCGCCGACAGCGCGGGCACATAGCCCTTGGTTTCGATCATTCCGATTGCATGATTAGCCATGAGTTCGTTCCTTCATGAGTTACTTTGCATTTTCTTCGTCGATTGAACCGATGATCAGCGCATCGACAGGCACGGTCTTGCCCGTGAAATACCCTGCTGCGACGGACCCTTGTGTGATCAGCACCGCCTCGCCCATGTTGCAGCCCAGCGGATCGAACGCGATCAGCTTGCCGCCGCCGGCGGTTTCCACCTCCAGCAGCGCGCCGGCCGGAAGCGAGGTGACACGGCGTGACGACCAGATCTTTCCTATCACGCGACCCTGAATCATCTTTCAGTCCTTTCGATCCGGATGCCTCTGCGCCGCGCCTCGTCGCGCGCAAGCGGCGTCAGACGGCTGTGCGGGGCGATCCGCAAACTGCGCGTCGCGCCCGGAACGGCCGCGATATCGCGCTCTGTGATCAATCCCTTGTCCAGCATGTCCGGCCGGACCCGCGCCGGACCCGAGACAATGGGCGCGCTGAACGCCGCCGTGTCTGTGGCCAGCTCAAACATCAAATCGCCACTTGCCACCCGTGCGGCGAACCCCGGCTCGGACGCGCGTTGCAGCACGTCCTGCGCAAACCGCGTCAGTTCGGCACTCGAGGTGATGCGCACCCGCTCTGTCTGCGGGGCCGGGCGGGCTGCCTCCTGCGCGCTGAGCGCAGCGATTTCCTCGCGCAGGATCGCGCGAATTTCTTCCCGCAGGGCCGACATCACGAGGCTCCTGCATCGTGCAACGCGCTTTCGGCCGCGTTTCTGGCATTGCGGACATCGGCCTCGGTTCCGGCCAGGTAAAGACGGCCGTTGGCACCGATCATGCGCATGTCGATCAGTTTCACATCCGCCTCTTTCTCGGCCTCGTTACAGGCCAGGATCGCATAGGCGGCCGACTGGCATTCCAGCAGGTAGATGCTGTCGCCGCCCAGAACCATGGACCCCAGCTTGTTTCGGTTCATCAGAAAGGCGTGCTGATCGCTGACATTCGTCACCAGCTTGGACGCCAGGATCTTGGGCGGTGCCACGTCATGCTGCGTCTGCCCGAGGGCCTCCAGCAAAGCCGCCGCGCCGGAATGCACCTCCGCTGTCGAATGGGAGTGGAATTGCAGCGTGCCGAACTGTCGCTCGACCACCAGAAGGCCGGCGCGCACGTCGGCGTTTTTCAACACGATATCGGTCAACGCTTCGATATCGAGACCGGGGGCGATCTCGACGATCTGGGCCGCCATGCGCAAACGCGGCAGCGTGCCACGCATCCATGTCGCGATATAGGCCAACGTCTGCGGCTGAAGCTGATCGATGAAGATCGAGGCGCGCAAGTCGGTCATAACCCGTCCCCCTTCAGGCTGCGCAATTCCTCAAGGATGAGACGGCGCAATTCGTCACGGGTGACGTCGCCGGTCTGCGCGCCCGTCTGCGGCGCCGGTTGGGCGGCCCGCGCGGGTGAACTGTCGGTCGAGATCGCGGCAAGGTCGATGCCGCTCAGATCCGCGGGCGCGTCCTTGGCATAGGCGATGCGCGTCCACTGCACCAGGTGCTGGGGCCCCACGTTCTCGCCGATGGAGGATCGCCCGGCAAACCCGGTCCCGATGGTAAAGGAGGGCGGCAGATGCGTCGCAAACCCGGCCGCGCCCTGCGAACAGGGCGCATTCACGACCACCCGGTACACCGGCACCTCTTGCGAAAAGGCCACAAGCCGCGCCGTGTCGTCGCCGTGAAACGCCGCCGAATGGCCTGCCCCGCGTCGCGCGGTGTGCTTGGCGAAGGTCAGCGCCTGCTGGAAATCCACCGCCGCAGTCAGCGTCAGCACCGGGCACAGCTTTTCGCGGAAGAGATGATCGTCCTGCCCCGGTGTGGCCACCACGGGCACCAGCACCCTGGCCGACGGGTTGACGCGCAAACCCGCGCGCTCCGCGATCCAGACCGCGCTTTTGCCGATGGCCTCCAGGTTGAAGCCGTCCTCTGTGAACAGGTAGTCGCGCAGCCGGTCGGTATCGGCCTCGTTGCAGACATGCGCACCCGCGCTGCGCAGCGCGCGCTCCATATTGCCACGGTTCGAGTCGAGCGTCAGAACCACGCTTTCGTTGGTGCAAAGGATGGAATTGTCGAAGCTCTTGCTGTCGACAAGGCACTTGGCCGCCGCGTCCACCTTGGCCGACGGATCGACATAGGCCACCGCGTTGCCCGGCCCCACGCCAAGCGCCGGGTTGCCCGAGGAATAGGCCGCCCGCACCATCGCGGTGCCGCCCGTGGCGATGATGACGTTGATCCGGTCCGACGACATTATGTCCTGCACCAGCGGGATGGATGGCTCTTCCACGCACTGGATCAACCCTGAGGGCGCGCCCGCCGCCTCGGCGGCCTCCGCCAGATGCCGGGCCGCCGCCGCAGATACCTTTTTCGAGGCCGGATGCGGGCTGAGGACGATGGCATTGCGGCTCAGGATCGCCAGCATCGCCTTGTAATAGACGGTCGCCACCGGGTTGGTCGCCGGGGCAAGCGCAAAGACCACGCCGGCGGGCTTGGGCAACTCGACGATCTTGCGCTCTGCGTCGATCCGGGGCGTCACGAGGTCGAGATCACGATAGTGATCCAGAAGGTCATGCGTACAAAGCTTGTTCTTGATCGCCTTGTGCTCGACCACGCCGAACCCGGTCTCGGACACGGCCAGATCGGCGAAATGCTCTGCCTTTTCATGACCGGCTTTGGCCACTGCCTCGGCGATGGCAAGAACCGCCTCGCGGCTGAAAGTCCGGTAGTAGCGCGAGGCCCACGCCGCGCGCTCCACCTTCATCCTCGCCGCGGACAGCGCCCGGTCGGGAACCGCAAGGCGCGGCGCGTCGAAGGTCGCGTGTTCGGTCATGCCGCCCGCCTCGTTGATTTCAGAAGTTGCCGCGCCCGCGGCATCGCCGCGTCGAAGCGGTCAAGAATTTCCTGGCACATGTCGACATCCAGAACGACGCCCGGCTTGAACTGCAAAACGCGCTTGTCGAGTGACGAGAAGATCGCCCAGACCCCGTTTTCATAAAGCGCCCGCGATACCGCCACGGCGCCTTCTGGATGGTCGAATTCGAGGCCCAGAACCACGCCACGCTGACGCACGCCCACGAAGATATCGCTGTGCCGCTTCATCATTTCGGCCATGCCCTTGGCAAAGAACTCGGCCACGAAATGGACATTCGAGATCACCTCGGGCCGTTGAAGCATTTCCAGAACGTGATGGCCCACAAGACAGCCAAGTTCGGCCCCGCCCGCGGTGCTGATATGGGCCGCGCCATCCTCGGTCAGCCATCCGCCGCAC
>JANSYB010000660.1 GCA_024742655.1 Paracoccaceae bacterium
AATCTCGGAATAACACTCGTCCGCGAAAATCTTGAAATCATGTTTTTCGGCCAACCCGATCAGGTCGCGCCAGTAACCCGCATCTGCCACCGCCCCTTGTGGATTGGAGGGCGAGCACAGATAAGCCACCGTGACACGCTCAAGCACATCCGCCGGCAGCCCCCGGAAATCCGGCAAATAGCCAGTCTCGCGCGTGGCGGGCAGGAAAACCGGCTCTGCCCCGACGCTGAGCACGGCCACCATGTAGACCTGGTAAAACGGGTTCGGGATCAGAACGACGGGCTGTTTGCCGCGCTTGGTTTCCGGGCAGAGCGCCATCATGGCATTGTAGAGCCCCTCGCGCGTGCCGTTCAGGGCCATGACATTGCGCTCGGGGTCCAGCGTCACGCCATACCGGCGCTGCACCCAGTCACAGATCGCCCGCAACAGGCCCGGCGTGCCCTCGTTCACAGGGTATTTGCCAAATCCATCCGAATTTTCGGAAATAATATCAACGATCCATGACGGAAATTCATGCCTGGGCTCGCCGATGGTCATATGCAGGACATCGCCACCCGGCGCATGCACGTCGAGAAGGCCCCGCAGACGCGGGAACGCATATTCCGGTAGGTTCGAAAACCGCTCGGGGAACATTCAATACTGCCTCAAGGTTCGGGATCGTTGGTGTCCCGTTTGATGTGAATTTACCCAAGCAGGCGGTTGCCGTCCAGCAAAACCAAGACCTTGGGTGGCCGGTTGTGGCATTTTTGGCAGCTTTACACGTTGCCGGCGATCCGGGCGGCCAACGCCTCGATCTCTTCGCCCAGCGGCCGATCAGCACCAAGTGGCGCGCACACACCGCGCACCGTGTCTTTCAGCCCCGTCAACGGCGGGCCCAAACGCACGTTTTCGGCCCTCAATTCCACGGCCTGCGCGGCCACGATCAGCTCGATCGCCGTCAGGCGGCCGGCCATGTAGGCGATGCGTTCCAGACCACGAATCGCACTCATGACGCCGGTCAGGGCGTCCTCAACCCCGACGGCATTGATCGACGGCCAGACATGGACCGGACCGGCCGCCTGTGCGATTTCGCCGGCCAGATCCTCGACGAGTTTCAGCACGGGGGCAAACCCGTTGGACCCGCTGCCGGGGTCGGCCAGAAACAAGGGCAGATCGGTCATCTTGGGCTCCATCAGCCGGGCGATCCGGGCCACCTGCGCCATGGACAGGTGATGCCAGGCGCGGCTGACCGCCTCGACCGCAAGGGACAGTTCCGTACTGTGATAGGCGCCGCAAGAGATCATCTCTCCCGTCTCGATCAAGGCGACCGGGTTATCGCTGGACCCATTCAGTTCGATCTCCAGCACCTGCCGCGCGTGGGTCAAAGCGGTCTCGACCCCGCCATGAATCTGCACCGCGTTGCGGAAAGACAAGGGATCCTGCAGGCGGCGTGCGCTGGCCTTTTGCCATAACGCGCTGTCCTTCAGCCAGTCAGCCAGCCCCCTGGCCGCCTGTTGCTGTCCCGGCAATGGCTTGACGGCCAATGCACGTGCATCCAGGGGCGTGAGATTGGCGCGAAACCCTTCCATGCTGAGGGCCGCGGCGCCCTGAGACATATGATAAATCCGTCCCACCCGCGACAGGGCCAGGGCGGCCTGACCTGCGCAAAAGCCGGTGTGATTGGCCAGTGCCAGCCCATCACGGGGCGCAAGGGTCAGCGGATCGATCCCCGCCGCGCGCAAGACATCGGCCGACGGGCCGATCCCGTCCGGACCGCGCATCCGGCCCTCGCCGACCAGCGCCCGCGCAATGGTGGCATTGAGAACCAGATCGCCCCCACCAATGGACCCGATGCCGCCCACGACCGGCACCAGACCCGCGTTCAGCACGGCACACAGATGCTTCGCCACCTCGG
>JANSYB010000573.1 GCA_024742655.1 Paracoccaceae bacterium
CACCGCAGGCCAACATGATCTTTGCACGGCTGCCACGCCGGATCCATCAACGTCTGCATGACGCGGGGGCGGTCTATGGTCTCTACGAGGGGCCACTGGGCTCGGGCGACCCCGATGAGCCGCTTCTGATGCGGCTGGTCTGCGACTGGTCGATCACCGAAGAACAGATTGACCGGTTCGTGGGCCTCGCCCTGTGACGGAAGATCCATCGCGGGTCACTCAAATTCCCGTGGGGTGCGATTGAAAATCTGCCCGGTCGACGTAAAATTAATGCGGAGAGGCTCCGAAAGCAGAGACGTTGCGATGCGCACACCCCGTCGACATGCCCTGGCTTATATCTGCGCGGCACCTTTTCTGGCGCTGGCAACACGCGGTCAGGCCCAAACCGCAGAAATCTGGTCCGCACGCGAGGCATTCGAGGTGCTCCAGGAGGACGGGCTGCGCCTGCTTGATATCCGCTCGCGAGAGGAATGGGCCGAGACCGGGCTTGCACGCGGCGCATGGCCTGTCAGCATGCATGAGAAACGGTTTCCAAGCCGTCTTTTTGCCGCCAGGGACCTGGCCGGTGCGCGGCCCATCGGCCTGATCTGCGCGACGGGCGGTCGCTCCCGCGCAGTCACGGATGCGCTGCGGCAGGCCGACTACGATGGGTTCGTCGATATCTCCGAAGGGATGCTGGGCTCTCCGGCAGGGCGCGGCTGGATCGCGGCCGGCCTGCCGGTCGTCCCGCTCAGTGTGGCAATGGACGCGTTGCCGACGGCACTGGCCTAAGGCGCGGCTCACCCCGAAACGCTTCAACAGCCGCGCAGAAACTGCAGCAGCTCGGCGCTGGTCTGGTGGGCATGACTAATCGGGGCCATATGCCCGGCGCCGGCCAGTATGGTACGCTCTGCCCGCGGGAGACGCGCAGCCAGACCTTCGGTGATCGCGGACATGATGAACGGGCTTTCGCTGCCTTCACATACGAGAACCGGGATATCCAATGCCTCTAGAACCCCGGGTCGCAGCATCCCGGCAAGATCCGTGTGAAGGGCGGGCTGCCCGGCCGCCACAACGGGCATCTGCGCGGCCAGAGCGTCGCGCACCGTCTCGGGCAGGTGTTCCCATCCTGCGCGATCCCCCCAAACCGCCAGAAACGACTGTGCGGCCGATGCGTGATCACCCGCCAGAATCGCCGTGTCGAAATCCGCCATACGCGCGTCGAGTCTTGCCCGAAGGGAGGGTTGATCGTGAAACGCGACCACAAAGCAAACCGGCTCGATCAGCGTGAGGGAGCGCACCAGATCCGGCCGCGCAACAGCAAGGCGCAACGCCACCGTTGCCCCAAAGGAATGCCCGATGATATCGGTCGGCTCGCGCAAGAACTCTGCTGCGATATCGACACACAGGCCCTGTATCTCGGCCCGCTCGTCCCAGTCCCCACTGCGACCGTGTCCGGGCAGATCGAAGGCCGTCATCGTCAGCGCGCCGGACAAATGCCGCGCCATGCCGCCCCAGCTGCCGGAATGCGCAAGCGAGCAATGGATCATCAGCGCCGCGCGTGGGCCTTGCCCGAAGCTTGTCCAGTAGGTCGGAAACCCGGCTTTGAGCGCCTCGGGCATATCGACTAAAGCTTTCCGGACAGGTGCAGATCGAGATCGTCCAGCCGGTCCTGCCCCCAGAAGGTCTGGCCCGTATCCACCACGTAAAAGGGGGCGCCGAACACATTCGCGGCGACCGCCTCTTCGAGATTGGCGGCATAGGTTTCGGCCCCGCTCAGCAATCCGCTATCGGCAAGGCCCGGATCGAACCCGGCCTGCTGCAGGCAATCGCGCACGACGTCATCCTCCGCGATGTTGCGGTTCTCGGCCCAGACCGCCCGCAGGATGCCATGGCACAGCGCACCGAGATCCCCATCGCCGGCATTTTGCGCGGCAATGATCGCGTAAGAGGACGGCGCCGCATTGGTCGGCCAGTGCGCGAGTTGCAGGGTCAACGGCATGCCCAGTTTGCGCGCCTGCCGCGGCAGTTCCTGCGCACGCAGGGCCTGCCGGCTGGGGTGACGATCCTTGGGGGCGGTGCCGCCGGTACGCGCGAACAGCGCCATGATATCCAGCGGTTTGTAGTTGATCGTGGCACCATGGTGTGCCGCGATATCTTCCAGCCGGGTTCCGGCCAGATAGGCATAGGGTGACAAAGTGGAAAAATAGTAATCGATATGTGCCATTTCGGCGCTCTCTCCCAAGGCATAGCTTTGCCAGACGTTACGGCCATGTTAATCGAGGATCAACGTCACGAATCTGTCATACCAGCGCTGCTCCGGGGA
>JANSYB010000668.1 GCA_024742655.1 Paracoccaceae bacterium
CTCGTGGCCTTCGAGGCGTTCAAGGACGCGCGCAGCGCCACGGATGCCGAGATGAAGCTGAGCATGATGATCGCCGCGAAGGGGTTCGAGAAAAGGCACGGCCTGGCCACGGGAAGCTGTGAATTTTCGCTGACCCGTCTGCGGATCGAATGCGAGAGTGAACAGGGCGACGGTGCCGGCATCGCCGCCAAACCGGAGGCCGCGGTGGTCGGGGAAAAGCCCAAAAGGCTGGAGCTGAACAACGGCGGGACCAACAGTAAAAGCCGCTGTGTCGGAAGCTTTTGCGACTGACACGGTCGCCCCCGCGCCCGTGATCCAAAGCGCGCAGCGTCCACCGAGGGCGCTGCGCGTCGCTTTTGCGCTTCCTTGCGTCGGCTGGACCCACCATGGCGCAACAGGCGTGCTACATATCCCGATAGCAAGCCTGCAGGGAGTCGCATGCCATGAAAACCCAAGTCAAAGCTCTCGTTGTCGGCGGCGGTGCCGTCGGGACGTCCATTGCCTATCATCTGGCCAAGGCCGGATGGGACGATGTGATGCTGATCGAACGCGACGAGCTGACCTCGGGCAGCACATGGCACGCGGCGGGCCTTTTGCCGCTCTTCAACATGTCTTATGCCACCACGCATATCCACAAGTACTCGGTCGATTTCTACAAGACCCTGGAGGACGAAACGGGCCTGAACGCGGGCTTTTTCGTTGTGGGCAACCTGCGCATGGCCCAGACGAAGGAGCGGATGGACGAGTACATGCTCTATGCCTCGACTGCCGAAACCTGCGATGTGCCCTACGAATGGATGACGCCCGCGCAGATCAAGGAACGCTGGCCACTGGTGCGCACCGAGGATCTGGAGGGCGCGATCTATCACCCGACGGACGGCTATATCAATCCCGCCGACGTCACCATGGCCATGGCCAAGGGCGCGCGCCAGCGCGGTGTCACGATCGAGCGCAAATGGCAGGCCGACGGCTTCGAGTGGAAGGGCGATCACTGGGACGTGACACTGACCAAGATGGTCGAGAAGGGTGGCAACCTCGTGCCGTCCGAGGAACAGATCGTCGTCAGTGCCGAGCATGTCGTGACCGCCAGCGGCAACCATGCGCAGCGCACCGCCCGGATGCTGGGCATCAAGATGCCCGCGATCCCGGTTGAGCACCAGTTTATCGTCACCGAACCCGACCCCGAACTCGTCAAGTACCGCGACGCGGGCGGCGAGGAACATCCCGTCCTGCGCGATGCCGATGCCAAGTGGTACGTGCGCGAAGAGCGTGGCGGCTGGATTCTCGGCCCCTATGAACTGAACGCGCCCGCCCGGTTCGAATACAACGTGCCCGACACGTTCCGCGCCGATCTTTTCCCGCTGGATCTTGAGCGGATCGAAGAGGAATACATGTCGATGATCCACCGCATTCCGTCTTCGGAAACGGTGGGTCTGAAGGATGATTACAACGGTCCGATCTGCTATACGCCCGATGGCAACCCGCTGGTTGGTCCCGCGCCGGGCCTGCGCAACATGTGGCTGGCCGAGGGCTTCAGCTTCGGCATCACGGCGGCGGGCGGCACCGGCTATTACCTCGCGCAACTGATGGTCGAGGGCGAGGCCGAGATCGACATGGCGTCGCTCGATCCCAAGCGGTATTCCAGCAACTGGATGACGACAGAGTTCGCCGCGCGCAAGAACGAGGAAGCCTACGAGCACGTCTATATCCTGCACCACCCCGACGAGGAGCGCGAAGCCTGCCGCCCGCTACGCACCGCGCCGGCCTATGACCGGCAAAAGGCGCGCGGCGCGCAATTCGGCTGGGTCAACGGCTGGGAACGGCCCAACTATTTCGGCCCGCTGGATGCCCC
>JANSYB010000249.1 GCA_024742655.1 Paracoccaceae bacterium
GACATATATGACCAAATTCTCTGATCTGAACCTTAATCCCAAGGTCCTCAAGGCCGTCGAAGAAGCCGGCTACGAAATCCCCACGCCAATCCAGGCTGGCGCCATTCCCCCCGCACTCGAAGGACGCGACGTTCTGGGCATCGCCCAGACGGGCACCGGCAAGACGGCCAGCTTCACGCTGCCGATGCTGTCGATCCTCGCGCGTGGACGCGCCCGGGCGCGCATGCCGCGCAGCCTGGTTCTGTGTCCCACACGGGAACTGGCCGCGCAGGTGGCCGAGAATTTCGACACCTATTCCAAGTACCTCAAGCTCACCAAGGCGCTGCTCATCGGCGGGGTCAGCTTTGGCGAGCAGGACAAGCTGATCGACAAGGGCGTGGATGTGCTGATCGCGACGCCCGGTCGCCTGCTGGATCATTTCGAGCGCGGCAAGCTGATCCTTTCGGATGTGAAGGTGATGGTCGTGGACGAGGCCGACCGGATGCTCGACATGGGTTTCATCCCCGATATCGAACGGATTTTCGGCCTGACGCCCTTTACGCGCCAGACGCTGTTCTTCTCGGCCACGATGGCGCCCGAGATCGAGCGGATCACCAACACCTTCCTGCAGAACCCCGAACGGATCGAGGTCGCCCGGCAGGCTACGGCGTCGGAGACGATCGAACAGGCGGTCGCCATGTTCAAGCCTTCGCGCCGCGAACGTGCGGACAGCGAAAAGCGCCAGCTGCTGCGCACGCTGATCGATGGTGAAGGTGAGAAATGCACCAATGCGATCATCTTCTGCAACCGCAAGACGGATGTGGATATCGTCGCCAAGAGCCTCAAGAAATATGGCTATGATGCCGCACCGATCCACGGCGATCTGGATCAGAGCCAGCGGACCCGCACCCTGGATGCGTTCCGCAATGGCGAGTTGAAGCTGCTGATCGCGTCTGACGTGGCCGCGCGCGGCCTCGACGTGCCGGCGGTCAGCCATGTGTTCAACTACGATGTGCCGGGCCATCCCGAAGATTACGTGCACCGCATCGGCCGCACGGGGCGCGCGGGGCGTGAGGGCAAGGCCATCACCCTGTGCAACAAGCGCGACGAAAAGGCACTGGATGCGGTCGAAAAGCTGATCCAGAGGACCATTCCACGTATCGAGGGCCATGCCGGCACCGCCGACACGGACGCCCTCCAAGACGCCGCGCCCGTGGAAGAAGCCCCGAAGAAACCGCGCCGGTCACGCTCGCGTCGCAAGACCGAGGCGCCCGAAGCGGACCAGGGACAGGATCAGGACCAGGTTCAGGCCAAGACGGCAGACGAGGCGGCGGATGCCGAGCCTCAGACCGAGGCCCAGCCCCAGACCGAACCCGAGGCCAACAAACCCTCGCGCCGCCGCAGCGGCAAGCGCGACGGCGGAAACAACGGTGTGGTCGGCATGGGTGATCACCTGCCCAGTTTCATCGCGCTCAGCTTCGAAGAGCGGATGGCCTCCTGAGCCAACAAGGGATGGTGCGGCCGTCTTCTGCGAAGACGGACGCCCATTTCTGCGGATAGCCCGTTCAAGAGGACCGCTGGTTGTCTTTTGGTCTTGGGCTTCTGAATGATCCGCGGCCGGAAGTCTGATGCGCAGCCATCAGAAATTGCAGTTCAATCCTTGCGCAAAAGCGCGATCACATCCTGATGATTGTCCCATCCTGCATCGACCAGACCGACGATACGAAACCCTTTGTTCCGGCAGGTGTAATCCTGAAACCACTGCAATGGGGTAATGGAAATTCCATACTTTCCGTTTTTTGTCTGCGCCACGAACCCATATTCCTTGCGCTCAAACGCCTCCGTGAGGGATTTCATCTGTTCATCGTTCAGAACATACGGCCATTTACCTTCATGGTAGAATGATGCTGTCCGCTTCCCATTTGACGTGAAGACGGCCAACCCGCCTGGGGCCAGAGCATTGTGAAAGAAATCCAGCAGTTCTGCCGCCCGGTCTTCATCGAGATGGGTAAAGAGTGAGCCAGACCATATCAGCGAAATTGGCTGTTCGAGGACGATGTCCGAGAATGTCTGAGATGTGGGAGCCTCGATCGCGCCGAAAGATGATACGCAGAACTCGACCCCGGATTTGTTGATGTCGCTGACATACAGCGTCGCCTCGGGAAAGGCCGCGCGAAAGTATCGAGCGACCCGGCCATGGCCACAGGCAAAATCAAGAATGGACGACGGCTGTTTTGCACCGCACAGCGTAAGCAAGGTGGCGCATCTCCAGGCGGCTTCCCGTCCACACTTGAAATAATGGTCGAAGTTGCGCGCCATTCCGTCATCTGGATGAATATCCCTCAGAACCAAATCGTCCAGGACAGCAGGGTCTGCCGCGATATCTTTAAGTTCCGGCATAACGGTTCCTCAAACAAAAAACACTTGTTGCAAACGAGTAATGAAGCGTCTGCAGAAAGTCCACACACAACCCTGCGGCAGACAGAGGGCCTGCGGCAGCACTGCTTAGCGCATGGACAGTTCAAGGCGCCTGCCATTTTTCTTGGGTATGATAAGGGTGTGACAAGGGGTGTGTCGTCGCGCCCACGTCACAAATGGAGGGAACAATGCCACATATCGCAATCTCTGTGCTGGAAGGCGTATTTTCCGAAGAAGACAAGGAACGTATCCTACTCAGCGTCATTGACGCCTTCGGTCAGGCCGCGGGAGGCCGGATGAAGGAAAATACGTCCGCGCGCATCCACGAGGTCAAAAGCGGATCATGGGCCTTTGGCGACACCGTGCTGAAAACAGAGGATGGCCTCGCAATCAGGCGCGACCAGTCGTGATATGTCAGTCTATGTAGGCATCCGTGCGCAGGCCCGCGCGCTCGAGGTGGATGGGTAAGACCCGGCCATAAAGCTGGCGGGTGCGTTCCGGGGCGCCGACCATGTCGGGCTCTTCCACGTAAGAGAAAATCGCCACATAGCGCCGTGTCGGCCCCTTCAATGGGGCCACGCGGTGCAGCGAATAGCGTCCGCGAAAGAGTTGCAGATCGCCGGGCCGCAACTCCAGCACCCTGACCTTGTCCGACGTGCCCTCCAGAACCCGGGCCACCTCCTCGAAATTCTCGCCATCCTGCCGGATCATCGGCGCGTACTCGAAAGCACCCCCCTCCTCGGCATTCTGAATGGCCAGTGTGACAGTGAAATTGTTGGTGTCGAAATGCCACGGGAACCCGTTGCCTTCCTCGGCCATGTTCACGATCACATCCGCCAGCGGATCGGCATAACGGTAAAACCGCGGCTCTTGCAGGCAATCCTGAATAAAGCGATCAAATCCCGGCGCATCGTGGATTTTTCGCAAAACCCCATCCCTGGCAAAGTTATCTGCCGGGATGAACGTGTTCGACCGCTCGAAGAACTGCCGGCGCGGGTCGGTTTCGGCAAGGCTGGGATCGTCCGCGGTGAAATAGACATTCGTCTTGTTGAAGGACCTGTGGCCAAGTTCGGCAACACGGTCGGCTTCGTCCGTCAAAAGTTCAATCGCGCGGGGTCTCAGGAACGACCGGATCACGGCACAGCCATCATGCGCCAGATCAGCACGCACCTTGTTCACGATGGCCTCGCGCGCGGCACCACCGGCGTGGATCGGATAACGGTCAAAATCGATCAGATCACTGACGTCCATGCCCATCTCGGCTCTCCTCCATGACATGGGAACAGCTCAGCGCAAACCCGCCCGTCCGTCTTGGCCGTTCACGACACCGGGATGACGTTTCAGGCGCTCAGTCGGCTGATGACAACAGTCACCTCGGGTTTCTTGCCGATCTCGGCCTGCGCGGTCTGGCGCACGATCCGGCGCATGCCCTCCTCCAACGCATCATCATCGGTCAGGGTTTTCACGCCGGCCCGGCCAAGGAACTGGCTGATATCCTCCTCGAGCACATCGACCAGCGGCGCGCGGCTGCTGCCTGTCTCGGCCAGACCGCGAATCTCGCACCACGGCTCGCCCAGGGGATCATCCTGTTCGTCAAGGATGACATTGACCATCACGTGCCCGTTCAGCGCCATGCGAATCCGGTCGCGCACGATCCCGTCCATCGCGCCCACCTGCACCGAGCCATCCAGATAGGTGCGCCCGGTTTCGACATAGTCGACCACCTCCGCGCGGTTGCCGCCAAGGTCGATCATCGTGCCGTTGGGGGCCAGAATGCCCTGGAAACGGTTTGCACCGGCCAGCTTCACATGCTCGCGCAGGTGGCGGTGCTCTCCATGCATCGGGATCACGCATTGTGGCTGCACCAGCTTGTGCAGCCGTTCCAGATCGGGGCGGTTGGCGTGGCCCGAGACGTGGTAACGCCCGCTGGAATCGTCCACCACATCCACGCCCATCTCGCTGAACTGGTTGATGATGCGGATCACGCCGCGTTCATTTCCGGGGATCGTTTTGGAGGAAAACAGGAACGTATCGCCCGGCTTCATCTCGATCCCGTTGTATTTTCCCTGCGCCAGTTGCGCACTGGCCGCTCGGCGTTCGCCCTGGCTGCCGGTGACGATCAGCATCAGGTTCTCGCGCGGGATGTCGCGGGTGTCCTCGGGGCTGACAGTGCGCGGGAAATCATCCAGCACGCCGGTCGTCACCGCCGCCTCGATCATCCGGCGCATGGCGCGCCCCATCAGGCAGATCGAGCGTCCGGCGCGCTGCCCGGCCTCGGCCAATGTTTTCACGCGCGCCACGTTGCTGGCGAAGGTCGTGGCCACGAACATGCCCTTGGACCCGGCGACCAGCTGTTCGATCTCGGGGGCCAGCGTGCTTTCGGACCGGCCGGCGTGATCGTTGAACACGTTGGTCGAATCGCAGATCAGCGCCTTGACCCCCGGCTCCGCGAGCGAGGCCCAGAGCGCCTCGTCAAAGGGCTCTCC
>JANSYB010000730.1 GCA_024742655.1 Paracoccaceae bacterium
ACGCCGGTGGCCTCCAGCATCTCCAGATCGAAATTCGTGCGCTGTTCGAGCCGCTGCGCCTCCAGCAGCTTGCCCTCACCGACCAGCTGGTCCAGCCGCTGGCGCAGCTCCTTCTTGATGCCGATGATGGCCTGCTGCATCGTCGGCTTGGGCGTCACGTAATGCGAGTTGGCATAGACACGGATGCGGTCCATGCCGCCGGTTTTCTCCCCCGTCAGGGGGTCGAATTCGGTAATCGATTCAAGCTCATCCCCGAAGAAGCTCAACTTCCATGCGCGGTCTTCGAGGTGGGCGGGAAAGATTTCCAGGCTGTCGCCGCGCACCCGGAAACTGCCCCTCTGGAAGGCCTGGTCGTTGCGGCGGTATTGCTGGGCCACCAGATCGGCCATCACGGCGCGCTGGTCATAGCTGTCGCCGACCTGCAGATCCTGCGTCATGGCGCCATAGGTTTCCACCGAGCCGATACCGTAGATGCACGACACCGAGGCCACGATGATCACGTCGTCGCGTTCCAGAAGCGCCCGGGTGGCCGAGTGGCGCATCCGGTCGATCTGTTCGTTGATCTGGGATTCCTTCTCGATATAGGTGTCCGAGCGCGGCACGTAGGCCTCGGGCTGATAATAGTCGTAATAGCTGACGAAATACTCGACCGCGTTATGGGGAAAGAAGCCCTTGAATTCCCCGTAAAGCTGCGCGGCGAGTGTCTTGTTGGGCGCCAGGATGATCGCCGGGCGCTGCGTTTCCTCGATGATCTTGGCCATGGTGTAGGTCTTGCCGGTGCCCGTCGCGCCCAGCAGGACCTGCTCGCGTTCGCCGTCCTTGACGCCCTGGCTGAGCTCGGCAATCGCGGTGGGCTGATCGCCGGCGGGCTTGAACTCCGTCACCATCTCGAACCGCTTGCCGCCTTCCAGCTTGTCGCGGGTCTTCACGTCAGGGGCCGGGGCGTGCAGCAGGGCGTCTGTCTTGTCGGAATGGGCATAGGGCATGGGGCATCTCCGGGCTTGCCTGTCAGATGTGACACATGCACCGGGGAGTTCAAGGGGCAGGGCCGGGGTTCGCCGCCGGCGCGGAATGATGCCGGGGCAGCGAAGCTCAACCTGAGTGAGAATACCGGTTTTCCGGACGTTGCGCGCATTTGCGCCCTTGTGAGGCGGGGCCGATCTGCGATAGTTGAGGCCAACGGGATACGGAGACCGACCATGCCAGCACGCATCTATCAGCCTGCACGCACCGCCATGCAATCGGGGACGGCCAAGACACGGCACTGGATCCTCGAATTCGTGAACGATACGGGCCGCGAGGTGGACCCGCTGATGGGCTGGACCAGCTCGGCCGACACGCAGGCGCAGGTCAAGCTGCGGTTCGACACCAAGGAGGCTGCGCTGGAGTATGCCCGCGAGCACGGGATCGACGCCGTGGTCAGCGACCCGCACAAGCGCAAGCCGAACATTCGCAAGGGCGGCTATGGCGAGAATTTCGCCACCAACCGGCGGGGCGCGTGGACCCACTGACATCGCCGCAGGCGCGCAACACCTGAAGGCGCGCGACCGTGGTCGGCGGGC
>JANSYB010000636.1 GCA_024742655.1 Paracoccaceae bacterium
GCCAGGGGGCGGTCCCCGTTCGTGGCGTAGATCGTGATCGTTTCGGCAATCGGTGCAATACGCGGCAGGATCCTCTGAAAGATCTGGAAATCCATGTCCGGTGCCAGCAGCACGACATTGCCGAGGCGGATATCGGGCCTTCTGGTCGCGACCTCGTAGAGGGCGAGCACAACACCGCGCGCCCCGAGGCTGTGGCCGATGACATTGATGCGGTCATCACCGAGACGGCGCTCCATCTCGAGGATCGCGTCCGCCATGTCGGGCACGCTCCAGTACAGATCCGCCTCGTCATGGGTGTAGTTGGTCAGCGCCCCGTCCGACGGCCAGCTGAACCACAGGAACCGACCGGCCAGACCGGCATTCTCCTGCAGCAAAACGGCGCGGCGACACCCCTTTTCGAAACTGATGTAGTAGCCGTGCACATAAAGCTGAACCCTGCCATCACCCGCCGTCGCCTCAACACTGTTGAGCACCGCGGCGACACGATCTTCACGGATACTCTGGGTGCGCAGGAATTCCTCTCGGACGTAGACCGGCATCGCCTCTGACAATGGCGTCAAAGCGCCGAGGTCGAGATCCCTGACCTTGCACCAGCCCGCCTTGAGATCGCTGCGCTCGTCACCGTAGATGTCGCGCGGATCATCGGAGCCCGTCCGGTTCCTGAGTGTCAGATAGGGCACTTGCCTGTCGCGCAGCTGCGCCTCTTCGGCCAACGCGCCGGGTCCGGGGCCGGCAAACACGATTGACAGTCCAAGCAGACAGATCAGGCGCGTATATCTGGCGATGGGGCTCGGCATCGTTCGGCATCTCCGGCTTGTACATCAGGGATGCGCAAAGTCTATGTTTCAAAACCCGGATTGACCACACCGGAAAACACAGCATTGCACCGGTTTGAGAGTAACGTAAAATGAGGATCATGCACGGATTTCCGTGTCGTTTCACCGGACAGTTCGCCCTGCCGACCGGGGCCGTGGCGCCCGATGTCCGGCCTAAGGGAAGCCCGCAAGGGCCGGACCCTGTGTGTGTGCTTCGTGGACCGTGGTCGCGCCTTGGAGGAAGACATGAAACACAGCGTCGCGTCGCGGCTTATCGGACCTTTCTCGGTGCCCTGTTTTCTTCTGGGCCTGACTTTCTTCGCGGCCTCCCTGACGCCGTCTCTGATTCCGCGCGGGCCCGAGGTGCAGGGCATATTGGGCGGGCTGGTCACGGCGCTTGGCTATCTCATCGGGCAGGTTATCGCGCTGTTATGGCGCGCCGCGGACTTGCCGCGCCTTTCGGGCCGCCCGGCCAAGGCGCTGACATGGCTCATCGCGACCGCGATCATCGTCTTTTTCATCTGGGTCCTCGGCTCCAGCCTGACCTGGCAGAATGACCTGCGCCAGAAAATGGGCATGGCCCCCGCCACGGGCCTGCACCTTGCCACCATCGTGATCTACGCCCTCTTGGTTTTTGCCATCACCTTTGCCCTCGGGCGCATTGTTGCGTCACTTTTCCGGCTGATCCGGTCACAGTTCTACAGGGTCATGCCCGTCCGACGCGCAAATGTGCTGGGTTTTTTGAACGTTGTGGCGATCCTGTTCGTGGTTACGCGCGATGGACTTCTGGACCGTGTCGTCACGGCACTGGACGAAAGCTACGAAGCCGCGCAGGCCCTGTTCGACAACGCCCCGCCGCGCCCCGGCGACCCGGGGCTGACCGGCAGCACGGCGTCCCTGATCGACTGGGCGGCAATCGGAAAACCGGGGCGCGACTTCATCACCTCCGGGCCGGATGCAGAAGCGATTTCGGCCTTCACGGGCCGCCCCGCCATGGATCCGATCCGCGTCTATGTCGGGCGCGCCAACGGCGAAACACCACACAAGCGGGCCGAGCTGGCCCTGGCGGAACTGCAACGCCTTGGCGCCTTCGAGCGCGAGGTTCTGATCGTGGCCAGCCCGACCGGAACGGGCTGGATGGACCCCGGGTCGCATGATCCGGTCGAATACATGCACAACGGGGATATCGCGACCGTCGCGGCGCAGTATAGC
>JANSYB010000276.1 GCA_024742655.1 Paracoccaceae bacterium
CCCCGTCAACAGCTCGAGGCGGGTGGCATGGGGTATCTTTCCCCCCTGACGACGAATCTGACGCCCGAGGGGCGCGAGGCCAATCGCCGGGTCGAGGCCGTGCTGCTGAACACCGAGTAGGCGCGCGAAAGCCCGCCCATCATCCGCGCCGGGGCTTGTCATCATGCGCGGACTGGCGCATCACTTTTGCAATCGCGATCCAGACCCGGTGCCCCATGATCCTGCGCTTTGCCCTTGTTTCCGCTGCCTTGTTCGTCATGGGCTGTTCATCCGGGCCGTCTGCCGTGACGCCGCCTGCCGCGCCGCAAATGGCGCTTTTCCCCAATGAAACACCCCAGTTGCGTCAGCTGATCAACACTTACGCCGATATCCATGATGTGCCACGCCCCTTGGTGCACCGGGTGATCCAGCGCGAAAGCGATTACCGGCCCGCCGCGCGCAACGGGCCCTATTACGGAATGATGCAGATCCTGCCGGAAACCGCCCGCGGCATGGGGTTTCAGGGGGCGCCATCCGACCTGCTGGATGCGGAAACCAACCTGAAATACGCGGTCAAGTATCTGCGCGGGGCCTGGATGGTCTCGGACGGAGACATGGACGAGGCCGTGATGTGGTATGCGCGTGGATATTATTACGAGGCGCGCGACCGTTGCCTGCTGGTGGAAACCGGCCTACGCGAACGCGAAGTGGCGCGGCACTGCCGCTGACATGCCGGTCTGCACGGTGCCTTCGCCCCTCGGGCCGCTGCGCGTGAGCAGCGATGGCAGCGCGATCACCGGCCTTGCATGGGGGACCACCCCGGATGCGGATATCACCCCCGACCTGACCGAAGCGGCCACGCAACTGACGGCCTATTTCGACGGGCGGCTGGAGGATTTCGACCTTCCACTGCGCATCGCGGGGTCCGATTTGCAGCGCGCGGTCTGTGACGAGATGCGCGCCATCCCCTTTGGCGAAACCCGGACCTATGGCGATCTGGCCAAACGGCTGGGCGTGTCCGCGCAGGCCATCGGGCAGGGTTGTGGCGGCAATCCGATCCCGATCCTTGTCCCGTGCCACCGTGTTCTGGGGGCCAGCGGTCTGGGTGGCTATTCGGGTGCGGGCGGCATCGAGACCAAGGTCTGGCTCTTGCGGCACGAGGGGGCGGCGGGCCTGCTGATCTGAGCGCTCAGTCCTTGCGGCGCTCGGGGATGATCTGTTGCGCGATCCCGGCCAGCGTCAGGTAGACACTGGTCACCACCAGCCCCCAATGCGCCCAGCTTTCGGGATGGAAATCCACCCAGGCCGCCCAGCCCGCAAAGAACGTCCACGCAAAGGCCATCGGCAACGAGACGATCCGCCAGCGATCCGTGCGCACGGGATGTATGAATTTCAGCGGCAGGAACATCGCCAATGCCAGCGCGGCGACCAGTGACAGGCTGATCCAGAAATTCGGTTCGATCGCGAACAGCACCAGAACCAGCATGTTCCAGCAGCCCGGAAACCCGGAAAAGGAGTTGTCCAGCGTCTTCATCCGCGTATCCGCGAAATAGACCGCACTGGCGAAGGTGATGACAATGATCGCGACCCAGCCCGTCCAGCCCGGCAAAAGGTTCGATTCGAACAAGGCAAAGGCGGGAATGAACACGTAGGTCAGGTAGTCGATGATCAGGTCCATCAGCACGCCGTCGAATTGCGGGGCGTATTTCTTGACGTGATACTTGCGTGCCAGTGGGCCGTCGATGCCGTCCACCGCAAAGGCCACGACCAGCCACAGGAACATCAGGCTCCATTTCTCGTCGACCGCAGCCAGCATGGCCAGCATGGCGAAAACGGCGCCGGTCGCCGTCAGCAGATGAACCAGAAGAGCCTTCAATTCGCGTGTCATGGGGGTGTCATCTCGCAAATGCCGCCGGAACGCAATCAGGCTTTGGGGTGGGCGCGGTTATAGACATCCATCAGCCGTGCGGTATCGACCGCGGTATAGGCCTGCGTCGTCGAAAGGGAGGCGTGGCCCAGCAACTCCTGTATGGTGCGCAGGTCGCCCCCGGCATTCAACAGGTGGGTGGCAAAGCTGTGGCGCATCGCATGGGGCGTGGCACTGGCGGGCAGGCCAAGCTGCATGCGCACCTGTTCGATCACCTTTTGCACCGCGCGCGGGTTCAGCGGGCCGCCGCGGGCGCCCCGAAAGAGGGCCGTGCCCGCATCGACCGGAAAGGGGCACAGATCGACATAATGCGCGACCGCCTGACGTGCGGGCAGAATGACCGGCACGACGCGCTCCTTGCCACCCTTGCCCACGATCCGCAGGCTTTCGCCAAGCGGCAGGTCCGCGCCGGTCAGGCCAAGCGCCTCGGAAATCCGCAGACCGCAGCCGTATAGCAGCGTGACAACGGCCTGATCGCGGGCACCGATCCAGTTTGCGCGGGCCTGTGTCTCGACGCCGTCTATCACGCCCTGCGCGGCCTCGGGGGACAGGGGCCGGGGCAGGCGGCGCTGAAACTTCGGCGCGCGCACCGACAGGACCGCGGTCGGCTCGAACCCTTCCCTTTCGGACAGCCAGCGGTAAAAACTTTTCACCGACGAGAGTTTGCGCGCCAGCGAGCGTGCGCCGACATCATGCCCGCGCTCATGCGCCATCCAGCTGCGCATATCCGCCACGCTGATACGGGCAAGCGCGCCCAAGCCCTGGCTTTCGCCGGTATGGGCGGTCATGAAACTCAGGAAACCGGTGACATCACGGCCGTATGCGTCGATCGTGTTTGCCGAGGCTCCGCGCAGCGCCTTGTGATGCTCGAGCCAGCCCTGCAACGCATCGCGGGCCGCAGCCGAGATCATGACAACCAGCGGCGCATTGCCCGTTCGAACACGCCGGCAAAAAACGACAGAAGGTCGATGCCTTGCTGTGGGCTGAATTGATGCGGGTCCTCGGCCCCCATCACCAGAAGGCCCGGCAGACGATTTTCGCCGAAATCCAGCAACAGGCAAGCCTCCGAGCGCATGTATTCCGCCTCGCGGCCATACACGCCGGGATCGCCCTCGTTGATCTGGCGCAGGGTCACCTGGCGCACCGATGCATTGCGTCCCATGGTCAGGTAATCCTCGACAAAACCCGGCTCGGCCACCGACAGCACATCGCCAAGACGTTTGACGGCCGGGTCATCGTCATTCTGCACCGATTCCAGAACCAGCCTGACGCAATCCACGCGCAGGATCGTGGCCACGTCGCCGCCCAGATCCTTCAGAAAGACCTCGAATTCGACCGGATCGAGCATCCTCAGAATGGCCCGGTGCACCTGGTTGGTGCCGGCGAGGTTCTCATAGGCGGCGGCGATCACCGAACGGTGGGTGTCTTCCAGCCGCTCCAGTCGCGCCTCCAGCCGATCCATCGCGATGCCGCGCAGATCGACGATGTTGTTGCCCATGGCGCGCTCGTTCGCCGCGATCAGCGCGCGCATAAGGTCTTGATCCTCAAGAATTACGTCTGGCTGCGCGATAATCTTTTCGCGCAGGGCGTCATTCATCTCGGGCTTGCTGCTCATACGCGCCTCTGGTCTTATTTTGCGACCTTATAGCATGGGACTACAGGATTTTCTGCCCTGTTTTTTCCCAATCTTTCAAAAATGCGTCCAATCCCTTGTCGGTCAGAACGTGCTGGGCCATCTGCTTGATCACGTTGGGCGGGGCGGTCATCACGTCCGCGCCGATCATCGCGGATTGATAGGCGTGGTTCACCGTCCGGATCGACGCGGCGAGGATTTGCGTCTCGTAGCCGTAATTGTCATAGATCGTGCGGATATCGCCGATCAGCTCCATCCCGTCGAGGTTGATGTCATCGAGACGCCCGATGAACGGGCTGATGAAGGTGGCCCCCGCCTTGGCCGCCAGAAGGGCCTGGTTGGCGGAAAAACACAGCGTCACGTTGACCATGTTGCCCTCGCCCGACAGCACCTTGCACGCCTTCAGGCCATCCCAGGTCAGCGGGACCTTGACGGCGATGTTGTCGGCGATCTTGGCCAGCTTGCGGCCCTCCTCGATCATCGCGTCGGCCTTGAGCGCCACCACCTCGGCGCTGACCGGGCCGTCGACCAAATCGGCGATTTCCTTGGTCACCTCGAGGATGTCGCGGCCCGACTTCAGGATCAGCGACGGGTTGGTCGTCACCCCGTCCACCATGCCCAGATCGTTGAGTTCGGCAATCGCGTCCACTTCGGCGGTATCTACGAAAAATTTCATGTCAGGGGCCCTTCTCGCGCGGGTTGGGGTTTCGTCCCCCTGCGTTTACCCCATAGACTGACTTGCCGAAACCCCTGTCATGGAGCTGCCCCGCCTTGTCGTTTTCCGGTTCGCAATTCTTTGTCGAGGGCGATCTCGTCGGGGTTCTGACCACGCAACCGCTGGACCGGGTGCTCGACTACCGCGCGCCCGAGGGCGGCTGTCACCTTGGTGCCTTCGTCGAGGTGCCGCTTGGCCCGCGCAAGGTGCCGGGCGTGGTCTGGGGACCGGGCAAGGGGGATTACGACCGTTCGAAAATCCGCTCGGTCATCCGGGTTCTGGACGTGGTGCCAATGCGGGCCGAGATGCGCGATTTCCTGATCCGGTCGGCCGATTACACGCTGACGCCGATGTCGGCCATGCTGCGGCTGGCCACCCGCGCGCCGGGACTGAGCAATCCGCCCTCGATGCAAAAGGTCTATCGCCGCGGCGAC
>JANSYB010000462.1 GCA_024742655.1 Paracoccaceae bacterium
ACCCCGAGGTTGTTCCACACTTCGGGCGCCTTCTCTTCCTTCTCGATCGCTTCGCGCAGAAGCTTTTCGGCGGTGCCCAGGCGGCCAAGCCCCAGATTGGCGCTGCCCAGCCCCGCCAGCACTTCGGCGGTCATGCCGTGGTCAAGCGCGGCGCGTGAAAAGGCCTCGATCGCCAGTTCGTATTCGCCTGCGGCCATCAGGCGGTGGCCGACGATCATGCCATCCACGGCCTCTGCGTTGCGGGCGACGCCGGGGGCAAAGGGGTTGTCGTCATCACGCGAAGCGCTCTGGCCGCAGCCCGCGACCAGAGCGAATGATATCAATAGCCAGACACCTGCTCGTGCCATGTTGCCCTTTAGTTTTACTGGCCGGCCATCGTGAACAGTTCCATGATACCCAGAACCGACGGGCCCACCAGGATGATCAGCAATGGAGGAACTGTAAGCATCATCGTCGCCAATGTCATCTTCGTAGGCAGTTTGTTGGCTTTTTCTTCGGCGCGCATGACACGTTTGTCACGCATTTCGCCCGCATAGACCCGAAGCGCATCGGCGATCGAGGTGCCGAAGCTTTGCGATTGCACCAGAACGGTCACGAAACTCGAGATGTCCTGCACACCGCAGCGTTCGGCCATTTCATTGAGAACCGACGGCTTGTCGCGGCCCGCCTTGATCTGGTGGGCAACGGTCTCGTACTCCTCCGAAAGGGCCGGATAGGAGGCGCGGATCTCGTGTGCCACCCGGATGATCGACTGGTCGAGTGATTGCCCGGCCTCCACGCAGGTCAGCATCATGTCGAGGCTGTCGGGAAAGCCATCGGTGATTTCTTCCTGGCGTTTCTGCTGGCGCTTTGTGACCCAGTACTTGGGCAGCATGTACCCTGCGCCGCCCGGTCCGAGGATGTACATCAGTGTCTGCTGGGTGCTCGTTTCTTCGCCACCGGCGACGAAAACCACGAAGTACAGAACGCCCAGGATCAGGAAGCCGAGGCCAAGCGCGAACTGCGCAAAGTGATAATAGCGCACCGCATCACGGTTGCGGTAGCCCGCCTGCATCAGGGTCAGGCGGATCTGGCTGAGCTGCTTTTCGTCCTGCGGCTCGAGGAAGTTTGCATATTTGTCCAGCTTCTCGTTGCGCTGACCGGCGCGCAGTTTCTTCTTCGTGTCTTCGGGGGCCTTGCCCGTGCGCGATGCCTTCTTGATCTTGTCCAGCGGATCTTGCGAGTCGCGGATCAGGATCGGAATGGTCATCAGAACCAGCAGGATACCCAGCGTACCGACCGCGATCAGCGGCCCGAACGGCCCGAGTGTGTCGGTCAGTGCCTGAGAGATACTATCGATGAAGCCCATGATCTGATCCTCACACCTTGATGTTCACGAGCGCGCGCATCACGAACAGGTTCGCGACGAGAAAGGCGCCCACGGCCAGACAGGCCGGGATGAAGTAGGGATGTTCCATGGCTTCGTCGTAGTAATCGGGCTTGATCAGCTGAATGCCGATCAGCGCCATGATCGGGAAACCCGACAGGAACTTGCCCGACCACTTGGCCTCGGCCGTGATTGCCTTGACCCGACGGAACAGGCGGAAACGGGCCCGGATCACCTTGGCCAGACCATCGAGGATCTCGGCCAGGTTACCACCCGATTGCTGCTGGATCGTCACCGCCACGGCAAGGAAACGCAGATCCTGCATGTCCAGGCGTTCGGCCAGATCCTTGAGCGCCTCGCCCATGTCGCGGCCGTAGGCGGCCTCGTCCGCGATGACGCCGAATTCCGTCGCCAGCGGGTCGGAAATTTCGTTGGCCACGATCGAGATGGCCGAGGAAAACGGGTGACCCACGCGCAAGCTGCGCACCATCAGTTCGATCGCATCCGGCAACTGCTCTTCGAGCATGGCCATGCGCTTGCCGGCCTTCATGTTGATCCAGACGAAGATGCCGCCCACGCCCATTACGGCCGACACGAAGATCCGGACCGGCACAGCGGTACTTGTGCCGACGGACAGGCCGATGAAGGCCAGAACGCCACAGGCCACCATCAGCATGATCAACTGCTTGGGCGTGAACGCGATCGCGGCTTTCTGCGCCTTGGTCGACAGGATCGAGTAAAGCGGGATCTTGCGCGCCTTGAGATGCTGTTCCATCTCCTTGCGCAGCTTTTCCATCACTTCTTCGCGGTTCCCCGTCTTGTCCAGCATTTCCAGACGGCGGTTCACGCGGTTGTTGAGGCTGATAGAGCGCCCGAAGACGGTCAGGTAAAGACCTTGGACCAGCACGAGGATGCCGACAAAGATCAGGCCATAGATAATCGGCTCTGCACTGATGGACATTTCAGATTACTCCGCTGCAATTGGTTCATAGATGCTGGAGGGCAAGTCATAGCCCCACAGGCGGAACCGTTCGGAAAAGTTCGACCGCACCCCGGTGCCGGTGAAGTGGCCGATGATTTTGTGGTCGGGCGTCAGGCCCACGCGCTGAAAGCGGAAGATCTCCTGCATGGAGATCACGTCGCCCTCCATCCCGGTGATCTCGGTGATCGAGGTCATCCGGCGCGAGCCGTCCTGAAGGCGGCTTGCCTGCACCAGCAGGTTCACGGCCGACGCGATCTGGCTGCGCACGGCCTTGAGCGGCATTTCGATGCCGGCCATCGCGACCATGTTTTCCAGTCGGCTGATCCCGTCGCGCGGGTTGTTGGCGTGGATCGTCGTCATTGATCCGTCATGGCCGGTGTTCATGGCCTGCAACATGTCGATGACTTCCTCGCCGCGCGTCTCACCCACGATGATCCGGTCCGGGCGCATCCGCAGCGCGTTCTTGAGACAGTCGCGCGGGCTGACTTCGCCCTTGCCTTCCACGTTGGGCGGGCGGCTTTCCATCCGGCCGACATGGATCTGCTGCAACTGAAGTTCCGCCGTATCCTCGATCGTCAGGATCCGCTCTGAATTGTCGATGAAAGAGGACAGCGCATTGAGTGTGGTCGTCTTGCCGGACCCCGTACCGCCCGAGACGATCACGTTCAGCCGGCAGGCCACGGCGGCCTGCAAATAGGCGGCCATCTCTTCCGAGAAGGCACCG
>JANSYB010000484.1 GCA_024742655.1 Paracoccaceae bacterium
CGATCCAGAAGGGAGGCCACGGTGGCGATGGTCGGATGCCCGGCAAAGGGGAGCTCGCGGCTGGCGAGGAAGTAACGCACCTTGTGGTCGGCAATCGTCGACGGCTCAAGGAAAGTGCATTCCACCAGTGACGTCTCGGAAACGAAGCGGCGACAGGTCACGTCCTCCAGTGCGCCGGCATCGTGCACCACCGCACAGCCATTGCCGCCAAAGGGCCCATCGGTGAAGGCATCGACCCAGTCGAAATCATACTCGGGCATGAAACAGCCTTGCGTTCCGGTGGCAATCCTGACGACGTTACAGCATTGCACAGCCTGCGAAAACGAAAGCGGTATGACATGCAGTTTCTCGAAAGCTCGGTGATTGGCCTGAGGGCCGCGCGCCATCGCCTGACAAGCCCGGATCATGCCGCTGAGGTCACCCTCTTTCCCATGGTCCATGTGGGCGAGCCGGCGTTTTTTCAACAGGTTTATGCCGAGGCCGGGGCGCATGACATCGTGTTGCTCGAGGGTGTGACATCCAAAACCGCGTCGAACCTGACACGGGCCTACCGCTGGATGCGCGTCGGGCGGCTTGGCCTTGTGGTGCAACCGGCATTCGATACAGCCGAAACGACCGCGGAAGTCATTCGTGCCGACCTGAGCGCCGAAGAGTTCGATGCGCTCTGGCAGGCGATCCCGGTCCTGGAACGGCGGCTCTTGGCCGGTCTGGCCCCGATCTTTGGTGTGCTGCGCGGCCTGATCCTGAGCCGACGGTCACTGGCCCGCAACATGAACCAGGAGGATCTGACCACGCGCGATGACCTGTTGATTTGGGGCACGCCGTTCACCGGCCACCGTCGCGTCCTGCTCGAGGCACGTGACGCAAGGCTGTGTGCCTGGGTTGAGAGTGTCCTGCAGCGGAGCGCCAAAAGACCTTTGCGGGTTGCAATCGTCTACGGGGCCGCGCATATGCCGCAAGTTCTGCACTGTCTTCGACAAGGATGGCGCTATGTTGTGGTAGACAGTGACTGGATGACGGTCTTTTCTGAGAGGTAACACGGCAATGCGAGGTTGCGAATGAACGCCGCGCGCGAGGCTTTCATCACCGCCATGCGGCAGGTGGCGGCGACGGTGACGGTGGTCACCACGGATGGGCCCGCAGGCAAGATGGGCGCGACGGTCAGCGCGTTCACCTCGTTGTCGGCGGATCCGCCGTCGGTTCTGGTGTGCCTGAAATCCGACAGCCGCATTGCCAAGGCCGTGACCGGCAATGGCACGTTCTGCGTCAATGTCCTGCCCGAGGACGCAGAAGAGGTCGCGAAGCGGTTCGCCGGCATGTTCGATGCCGATACCACCAACAGGTTCGAAGGTCTGGACATCTCGGATTCCGAGTTCGGCCCGCTATTGCCGCGCGCGACGGCCTTTACCTGTACGCTGACGCATCGGCATGTACACGGCAGCCATGCCATCTGCATCGGCGACGTGACCGGCATTTCCAATGCCGGGGAAAAACCGCTGACCTACATGAGCGGCAGCTTTCACATCGTGCGCCCCAAGCAGGCCGGGTAGAAGGACCATACAATGCCGATCATACGCGTTGAAATGTTCGAGGGCCGCACAGACGAGCAAAAGCGCGCCCTTGCCGAAGAACTGACAGAGGCGTTTTTGCGTACCGCCGGCGGTAATCGCGACAGCGTTCAGGTCATCCTGACCGATGTCAGCAAGGAAAACTGGGCCACGGGCGGCACGCTTTTCTCGGACAAGTAGGGACCCCTCGCCGGAGGCACGGCCTTGCGGCGGGCGTTGAATTGTCACCTTAGCGCGCGGCATATGCCCGAATCCTGCCCCGATTCGCGGTTAAGCCTGCTCGAAACACGCTTGCAAAAGGGGCCCGGAGATGGCTGACGTGGCAAAGGCGGGTGGGGGAACATGGCGCACGGTTTCTATGCGTCCGACGGCGGCTGGATTGACCGCCGGAGAAAAATTCGACCGTTTCAAGCTCGAGGCGATGACAGAGGTCGTGCTACGCGTTGCCGGCATCCTGATGGTCATGGGCTCGATCCTGCTATGGTTCCTGCTGCCCCTCGACGAGGCAACCGGACGCGTCGTGACGCATAGCGCGCTGGCCTCTTTCATGGCCGCGGCCGGGCTTGGCGTCTTTGCCTACGGCACGCGCGGTTTTCGTCGGCAACTGAGCCTCGATATCGAAAAGGGCACCCTGTCGCTGACCAAGATCAACATCAACGATCAGGCCCGCATGTCGCGCACGATCGACCTCGGGGAGATCGAAAGCGTCTTTTTGCGCCGCCCCGAGATGCGCGACGGGCTGGCCACGCTTCTGGTGCGGGTGCATGGCACGTCTGCCCCGGCCATCGCCCTCAGCGGATCGATGAATGAAATCGAAACGGTTCACCGCCAGCTGTGCGACGTGATCCGCTTGTCAAAGGGCGGCGAGGCGGAGGCCAATCCGTCCCTGCGCTTGCGCCGCGAACGTCCCAAGCCGCGCCTTTTCGCACAGGCCTGATCAGGGCTGGCAGGTCTTCGATTTGCGTGCGCCCCGCGCGAATTCGGCGCCTGCGTCGCTGAGCGTGTAAATCCCGCGTTCCACGCGGAAAAACCAGCCATGGTGATTGTCGGCCATGATCCGGGTTGCACGCGCCACGCCCGTGGCCGCGGCAATCGCCGCACCCGAACTGGGCCCGTGCGCCGCAAGGTAATCGACACAGGCCCGTGTATCCTGCTTGTAGGACGTCTCGACCTGCCCGCGTGTTCCGCCCGTGTTGGGGTCGCCTCGCCGCGCGGCGAACTCTTTCAAAAGGCGCGCCCGCTTCACCTTCGAGCGGCGCGGCTGAAACGGGGCCGGATCGCAATGCACCTGCACCGTGCCGTCATCGATCTTCACGCTCAGAACCCCAAG
>JANSYB010000113.1 GCA_024742655.1 Paracoccaceae bacterium
CGATTTCACCAACGCGGCGGGGAACATGCAGGTCGGCCTGCGCGCCTGCGCCGCGGAAAACCTGCCTGCGCGCCCGGTGCGCGAGAACCTGCTGATCCACGTGCTGGAAGGGGGGCTGCAACTGACCAGCGGGGGCAAGACAGTGCAGTTCGTGCCCGGTGAGACGGCCTATATCCGGCAGGACAGCGTCGTGGGATGGCGCACCGAGGCCGGCACGCACCTGTTGCAGGCCACCTACGCGAGCGCCTGACCAGGATCAGGCGTCCATGCCGGGCGGAGATTCGGCGGCTTCGGAATAGACCGCGATCACGCAGCCGGTTTCGGTATGCGAGGTGTGTTCCGTGCCGGCCTCGAGCCAGACCACGTCGCCGGGCTTGTAGACGGTGCCGTCGTTGTCGATCAGCGTGCCCTCGATCATCACGAATTCCTCGGCCCCGCCGTGACGGTGGGGCGTGGATTGTGCACCCGGTTCCATCCGGTAGATGTAGAAGCCGACGAACCGGTCGGTATGCGGGTTCAGCTGAATCCGCGAGGTGCCGTTCTCGTCCGTATCGGAACTGTAGGCGCTGTCATCATGGATACTGGCGACCTTGCGCTCATTTGGCTGGATCGGTTTCATGGCGGGCTCTCTCCTGTGGGCGTGTTTTTCGGCTTTGTTGCGAAACAGTCTAACCCGGTTGAATGGTTGTTCAATAGAAAGACGTGCTGCCTCGGTCCGGCGCGGGGCCTGGAAAACCGGATGTCCGGCAAGAAACGGTTGGCCTGCCCGGCGTTATCGGGTTCCATGCGCGCAGGGAGGTGCGCCATGACACGTGACAGGGGCGTAGAGCTGTGCATGAGCGGGTTGGGGTTTGGCCTGATCGGGCTGATGCTGGCCATCGTCGGACAGGTGATCTGCAGCGCGCTGGACATCAATCCGGTCGTCGTCTTCGACCAAGCGCGGCCGCTTTTGGACAAGGCGATCACGCTGAATTCCCTGCTGGATCTGCAATGGCACCTTCTGGTGATCGTGGGGCTGCTGCCGGCGGGGCTCGTGTGGTTGCGGGATGGGCATGTGCGGGTGGATTTCCTCTATCAGCGTTATCCCGACCGCTGGCGGGCGCGGGTCGATCTGCTGGGTAACCTGTTGTTCGCACTGCCCTTCTTTGCCCTGATCCTGCCCGCCGCCCGGGCGTTCCTGCAGCGCGCCTGGACCTCGGACGAAGGCTCGCGCAATGGCGGGCTGGCCGATCTGTGGATGATCAAGGCGGTGTTGCCCGTGGGGCTGGCGCTACTGGCGCTGGCGGTTCTGATCGACACGGTCCGCCTGATCCGGGCTGCACGATGAACGAGGCTCTGCTGCCCCTGGCCATGGCCGTTCTGACGCTGGGTGGCATCCTGATGGGGTACCGTGTGGCGATGGTGCTGGCGGGTGCCGCGGCGCTGTTCATCCTGATCTCGGACCTGCCGGTGGCCTATTTCAACCTTCTGGTCAGCCGCATCTATGCCAACGTGCTGTCGAACTGGCTGCTTGTGGCGATCCCGATGTTTATCTTCATGGGGCTGATCCTCGAAATCTCGGGCGTCGCCGAACGCTCCTTGCGCGCGGCGCAACAGGCGCTTGGCGGCAGTGCCGCCGGCATGGGTCTGTCGGTGCTGGTGATCGGCGTTCTGCTGGCGGCCTCGTCGGGCATCGTGGGCGCGTCGGTGGTGCTTCTGGCGCTGCTGGCGCTGCCGCGGTTGCAGGAAACCGGCTATGACAAACCCACCTCGGCGGGGCTGGTGGCGGCATCGGGCACGCTGGCGATCCTCATTCCGCCCTCGGTGATGCTGATCGTGCTGGGCGACCAGTTGCAGACCCCGGTGCCGGACATGTTCGCGGGGGCCATCGGGCCGGGGCTGCTGCTGGTGGCGGCGTATGGCGCGCTGGTCATCTGGCGGGCAAGACGCCTGCCGCCGGTCACCCGCGCCGCGCGCGTATCGCCCCTGCGGTTGCTGTTCGATCTGGGCCCACTGCTGGCGCTGGTGGTGTCTGTTCTGGGCTCCATCATCGCAGGGCTCGCCACCCCGACCGAGGCCAGCGGGCTGGGTGCGTTCGGCGCGGTGCTGGTCACGCTGCTTTATCGCCGGTTCAGCCTGCCGATGCTGATGCAGGCTGCGCGCAAGACGGTGGTGACAACGGCGATGGTCCTGTTCGTGATGATCGGGGCCACCTGTTTTTCGGCGGTGTTCAAGGGGGTGGGCGGCGATGACCTTGTCGAGGCCGGCATCATGGCCTTCGGCAGCGACCCGTTCACCGTGCTGGCGGTGGTGATGGGGGCGATCTTTCTGCTGGGCTTCGTGCTGGACTGGCTGGAAATCACGCTGATCCTGATGCCGATTTTCGCGCCTATCGTGGCGGCGCTGGATTTCGGCAACGGGCTGACAGGCGATGCGCTACTGGTCTGGTTCGGCATCCTTGTCGCGGTCAACCTGCAAACCTCGTTTCTGACCCCGCCATTCGGGTTCTCGTTGTTCTACCTGCGTGGCGCGGCGGGTGATACGCTGGACACCAAAGACATCTACCGCGGCGTGGCGCCCTTTATCGCGCTGCAACTGGGGGTGCTTGCGCTGCTGATCCTGTTTCCGGTGCTGATCACCGGGTTGATATGACCAAAGGGAGGAAAGACATGAAACAGACGATGATCGCGGCGGCCCTCGCCGCCGGGCTGGGCACGGGTGCCATGGCCGACAGCTATACCCTGCAAAGTGCGTTCGGCGGGCTGCCGGTGCTGGATCCGGCGGCCAAGCGGTTCGTGGCCAATGTGTCGGCGTTGACGGGCGGCGAGGTGGAATTCGACTACCTGCTGGCCGGAGAGATGTCGCCGCCCTTCGAGATCTTCGACAATGTCAGCGTGGGGGCAATCGACGCGGGCTGGTCCTTTGCGGCCTATGCCAGCGGCAAGGAACCGGCGGCGGCGCTCTTTGGGTCGGTGCCGTTCGGGGGCGATCCGCTGTCCTATATCGGCTGGTTGCATCATGGCGGCGGGCTGGAGCTCTGGCGCGAGATCTACGCGCCCTACAACCTCGTGCCGATGGCCTGTGGCGTGATCCTGTCCGAGGCAGGGGGATGGTACACCAAGCAGATCACCGCGCCCGAGGATTTCCAGGGCCTGAACATCCGCATCGGCGGCCTCGGGGGTGAGATCCTGGCCAAGCTGGGTGCCAATGCCATGTCGCTGCCCGCGGGCGAGATTTCCACCTCGCTGGAAACCGGGCGTCTGGACGCGACCGAGCTCAGCTTTCCGCTGGTCGATAAGCTGCTGGGCTTCGACGACGTGGCCAAGAACTACTACTTCCCCGGATGGCATCAGCCCGCCGGATTCATCGAGTTCTATATGAACAAGGACAAGTGGGATGGCCTGACCGATGCGCAACGCACCGCGATCGAGGTGTCGTGCAATGACGCCAACCTCTATGCGCTTGGTGTGGCGGCGGGGGCGCAAAGTGCCGTGCTGGAAGAGTTCCGCGCCAACGGTGTCAGCGTCGCGCGCTTTCCCGACAGCGTGATGGAGGCTCTCAGGGCGGCCGCAGACGAGGTCTATGCCGATAAATCCGCCGGGGACGAGATGTTCAAGCGGGTGATCGACAGTTACCGCGCCTACGCGACCAGCTATAACGAGTACCAGGCGCTGTCCGATCTGAACTGAGCGGGCCATGACCATGCGTCTGCGCGATTTCGGCTCCTACACGGTGGGCGGGCGGCTGCACCAGGTCACCGAAGGTGCGCCGCGCCGCCTTGCGGTCACGCGCGAGGTCAGCCTGACCTTCGATCCGCGCGGGCATTTCGCAGTGGAACATGCCTATGTCCAGTATTTCGTGCCCGAGCCCCGCAATGATGGCCCGCCCGTCGTGCTTGTGCATGGTGGCGGGCTGAGCGGCAGCATGTGGGAGCGCACGCCCGACAATCGTCCCGGCTGGCTTCACGGCCTGCTGGCGGCAGGGCACGAGGTGCATGTGCTCGACAATGTGGAGCGCGGCCGTGCCGGGTTTGCGCCCGGTCTGTGGCAGGGAGAGCCGATCCTGCGCTCGCTGGAGGATGCGTGGACGCTGTTTCGTTTCGGGGTGGCGGAAGGGTTTGAGGGGCGCCGTCCTTTCGACGATCAACGCTTTCCGGTGGACCACCTTGAAGGCTTCGCGCGCGTGTTCGTGCCCCGGTGGCTGTCGACCACGGCGTTGCAGGTGGCTGCCCTGACGGCCCTTTTGCAGCGCCTGGGCGGCGCGGTCGTGATCTGTCACTCACAGGGGGCCGAGGTGACGTTCGGTGCGATGGTGCAGGGGGCGCCGGTAAGGGGCCTGATCGCGGTCGAGCCCTCGGCCAGCCCAGAGCGGCCCGAGCTGTTGCAGGGCTGTCCGACGGTTCTGGTTCAGGGGGACTACCTTGAGTGCAATGCGCTCTGGCGGGGGCAGCGCGACAGATGGGCCGCGCTGGAGGATGCGCTGCACGCACAGGGCAGCCCGGTTCATACCGTGTCGCGGGAGACCGGGCTGGCGGCGGGGCATTCGCACCTGCCGATGCTGGACCGGGGCAGTGACGCGTGCCTTGACATGTGCCTTGCCGCGCTTGGCCGCCTGCAGGCGTGACGTGGCGGCTCAGTAGTCTTTTTCGAAAAAGATGCCGATGCCGGTATCCCCGGCCGTGTCGGCGCGCCCCTTGATCGTGATGCTGGGCGTCAGATCCAGGTTGAGATTGATTTCCTGTCGCCCCTCGCTGTCGGCGGTGACCTGGGAATAGATGTTCTCGGACAGGTAGGCGCCGATGCGCAGCTCGGTGGCGCCGTCGTCGCCTTCGGCGATGTCCAGATCGCTCAGCCCAAGTGCCGCGCGCAGCCCGCCGGTCAGGCCACCGGACCGCTGTCCCGACAGCGTGGCCGCCGCCGCGACAAGTTCGGCCGCCTGCAGTGGCGAAATGCTGTCCAGCCCGCGCCGGAACAGAAGCCGCGCCACGGCCTCTTCCTGCGGCAGGTCCGGCTCTGATTCAAAACGCACCGACGGGTTGCTGGCCAGACCCTCGAGGATGACGCGCACCAGAATGTCATCCGACCGGGTTTCGGCCACGAATTCGATATAGGGATCAAGCGCACCGCGCAGGTCGATCAGCCCGCGGGTCAATTCGATGCGCCGCCCCAGGATATCCAGCCGCCCGCGGATCAGTTCGAAAAAGCCCGAGGCGGTGACATTGGCCGTGGTCCCGCCAAGCCGCACCTGTCCGCCCAGTTCGGCGTCAAGGCCACGCCCGCGCACGAAAATCTGGTTGGGCGCGCGAATGGTTAGATCCAGCGGGAAGCTGATGCCGGGCCCGGCCGCGGTTTCCGTCAGCCCGGCACGACGGCGGGTTGCGGCCACGTCGGCGGGCTCGTTCACATGCCGGATCGAGGGGATGCTCCCAAGGTTGACGCCGCCGCCGGACGGCACGCGCAATTCCGTCCTGCCAAGGGTGATCTCGCCGCCGATCCCGGCGCCACCGGTCAGCGGGCCTTCGATGGTCAGCGTGCCGTCGGCGGTGGTGCGGTAAAGCGTGGGGTCACTGAGGCCCAAGGAGACCAGGGACAGGCGCAGGTCGGCCGGATAGGGCGGTCGCAGCGTGACGGGGCCTTGCAGGCGCAGGCTGCCGCCGGTGCCCAATGTGCCGCCGATGTCGGTCTCCGCCCGCCCGTTGGCCAGGGTCACCGTGCCGTCGACCCCGCTGAGTGCAGCCTTGAATTTCGGCAGCGACACCCGGCCACCGGACAGTGTGACCCGACCGCTCAGCGCGTCCAGTGCGGGCGCCCCCTCAAGCCGCAGGTCAAAGGCTGCGTCGCCCTCGACCGAGCGGGGGGCGATGAAGCGATTGACAAGGCCCAGTGGTGCCCGGCCCGTCAGGCCCAGTGACATCGACTGACCATAGTCACGCACCGTACCGCCGATGCGGGCGGTGGTCCCACCCGGCCCGGTGGCATCCACCGACAGATCCAACCGGCGCGCCAGGCGGTCCTGCAGGCGGAGTTCGCCACGCGCGGTCGCCGCGCCGGAAAATCCCGGTGCAAGCACGCCCAGATCGGGCAGGCGCAATGAGATGGCGATGGGGGCGCCCGGTCCGGTACCGGTCGCATTGGCGCGCAGGCGCGGTGCCGCCAGCTTGAGATATTGCAGGTCCAGCGCAGTGTCGGTCAGTGCAACCGCCGCGTCCAGTTGCACGTTTCCGGCGATCAGGCGATCCAGCTCGGCAAGCCCGGTCCGCAACTCCGTGCCGGTCAGCCCGCCACTCAGCGACAGGGTTTGCCCGGCAAGCTCCGCGCGCCCCTCAAGATCGAGGTCAAGAGCGCCGCGCACGGGCCGTCCGATCACCGGTGCAAGGCGGGACAGGTCCGCGCTTTTCAGCGTCAGCTGCCCCTCGGCCGGCAGGGCGGGGTCCTCGGGCCAGATCCGCCCGTTGCCCGACAGCGACAGGCCCATGCCCGTCGCCGTCAGACCGCTCAGCGTGACAGGCCCGTCTGCCTGCCAGGCCAGCTCGGCCTGCGCTGTGCCGGGCCCGGACAGGCGCGTATCGACCAGCGCGATCTCGGTCAGCCGGGCCGACAGGTTCAGGTCACCGCTTGTCGCGTTCAATTGCCCGCGAGCCGACAGGCTGGCCGCTTCGTTTTCCACCTCGAGCCGGTCCAGCCGGGTGCCGGTCTCATCGCGCCGTGCCTTCAGGGTAAGGGTCGAGGGCGGGCGCAGCAGGGGGGTGAGGCGCGCGATGCCCACTTCGAGTGCCTCGGTGGCCGCCTCCAGTTCTATATCGAAGCGCCCGCCCAGCAACGCGCCGTCCCCGCGAAGGCTGGCCCGGGCGACACCCGCC
>JANSYB010000576.1 GCA_024742655.1 Paracoccaceae bacterium
AAACTCAGCTTCTTCGGCGCCTGCCATTTCGACCCGCGCTCCGACCGCTGGCTGCGCATCAACATGTTCCAGCACGCCCCGTTCCCGCAGGAACTGGCCACAGGCGATGCCGATGACTGGACATTGCCGCCCCTGCCCCTGGCCGCACAATGAGCTGGTCGCTCAACGAAATCGAAGGTCTTGCCCGCAAGGCCGCCCGCGGGGCCGGGCTGGACTGGGGGCTGGCCGAAGAGGCGGGCAAGGCCACGCGTTGGCTCTGTGCGGCGGGCTGGCCGGGGGCCGACCTGCTGGCCGGTCTGCTGACCCGGAACCAGGGCGTTGCCTATGACCGGATCCGTCCAATATCCACCGATGGAACATGGCAGGCCCGCAGTGGGATGCTGTGCCCGCTGGCGGCGGGTGCGGCGCTGTGCGACCGGGCTTGGGACTGGGCGGATGGGCAAAGCGCGACCCTGGGGCCCACGGCAATGCCGCTCTTGCTTGTGCCTTACATGGCCTGGTCCGCCGACCGGACCGGCGCGATCCTGCACCTCGGGTTTCAGGGCGTGTCGATCACAAGGGGCCACGGCGAAACAGGCGTTGACGTGGCTGAGGCAGATGCGCTGACCTGCGCGGCCGCCGCCAGTGTTGCACTGACCCCGGTCAAGACCGTCACCGGTGCCCCGCTCAGACGCGCCTATCGCGGCGAAATCGGCACCGAGGCCGCGCGCACGCTTTTGGATTTCGCGCAGAAAACCTACGCGCCGGATACCGAGCAAAGCCGCCTTTCCGGGGCCGGGGCCGGGCTGACCGACAACGACTGAGTCCCGGAAAATTCGAAGAATTTTCTTTTCCGGGGCCGCGCAGAAAATTCTGCGAATTTTCTGCGCCCCTCAGAACTGCCAGAGCGCCGGGACGAACCGGTAGGCGTCGCCATCCTGTTGCACATGCCCCACCCCCGGGAAGGGGAAATGGTAACCGAGGATCGCGATGCGGTCCGCCGCGGCCATGTCCAGCAACCGCTTGCGCGTGGCCACTGTCTGCTCGCCATCAGCGTCGAACCCGTTGTACCAGTCAGGATGCGCGAAATTCGTATAGGCATGGGTCATCGCGTCGCCCGTGGCGATCAACGAGGCGTCCGCGCTGTCCACGCGCACGCTCATATGGCCCGGGGTATGGCCGGGAGTATCGATGAGCGTGACACCGGGCACCACCTCATAACCATCGCCGACAAGCGTCCATTCGACCCCGTCGACCCCAATGGAGTTGACCGCGCCCAGCACGAATTGCTGATCCTCTGGGGCGACACGGTCGACCAGCCCGTCCTGTGTCCAGTGGGCATGTTCGGCCTCGCCCATGATGTATTCGGCATCCGGGATCAGCGCCTCGTCGAAATCATCGCGAATGCCCCAGATATGATCGGGATGGGCATGGGTGATCACCACATGGGTGATCTCGAACGGGTCGATCCCCGCGGCCTCCAGGTTGCCCATGAGCTGCCCCACCGTCTCGAAGAACCGGTTGCCGGAGCCCACATCGACCAGAACCCGGGCGTCGCCCGTTTCGATATAGAGGTGATTGGTGTGCGAATAGCCCATCTCGGGCGACAGGAAATTGCGTTTCAGCAGCGCCTGCACCTCGGCCGGGTCCGCATTCACGCCCAGGCCGCTGGTGGGCAGGCTGAAATAGCCGTCCGAGACGACCGTCACCCGCGCATCCCCCACAGAGAACCGGAACCAGCCCGGGTTGCCGCCCTCGGGCGCGCCCAGTTCGGCCCGAACGGCCGCGGGCATGGCAAGGGCCGGCATCGCGGCGGCCAGTTTGAGCAACTCACGTCGGCTGGGCTTGAACAATGGCATGGTGTATCCTCCCTTGTGTTGGCGCAAAGATAACGGCGCCGTCCGTCAACGCAACACGTTTTGTGAATGTGTTGCCTCAAACAACGGAGCCGGTCATGCGCAGCACGCGTCTCATCACCGCCGTCGAAGCCCATGCCGAGGGCGAACCGGGCCGTGTCATCACCGCCGGTGCACCGCCTCTTCCGGGGCAAAGCGTGTTCGAGAAAATGCAATGGTTACAGAAGAATGCTGATGAAATCCGGCTGCTAATGCTGCGCGAACCACGTGGTCAGCCGGCCTTGTGCTGCAACCTGATCGTGCCGCCCTGCGCGCCCGAGGCCGACGCGGGTTTCATCATCATGGAACAGACGGAATATCCGCCGATGTCAGGCTCGAACACGATCTGCGTGGTCACTGTTCTGCTGGAAACCGGCATCCTGCCGATGGTCGAGCCGGTCACGGACCTGACGCTTGAGGCA
>JANSYB010000309.1 GCA_024742655.1 Paracoccaceae bacterium
CCGTCATCACCCAGTGAAACCGACAGAACCGGCCAACTGAAATCGGCCTCGTCCCGATCCTGATGCAGGCCCATGCGGGCAGCCTCGCCATAGTAATTGATCAAGCAGCAATCGGGCGCACGCGCGTCACTGACCAAGTCGGACCAGATCGACAGGACCGTTTCCGGTATCGGCGGCCATGGAACGCCGGAAGGGTGCTGCGTGGCATAGCGATAGCCCCGCCGGTCCGAAACCCATCCATATTTGCCCGCTGACGTCATGCAGACCGACATCGGCTTGCCATAGGGCGTCATCGGCGAAAAGAGCGGCGCGGCCCGTACCACCGCGCGCAACTCCTCAACAAGTTGTCGCTGCCGCGGCGCGGACAGCAACCCCTTGAAGATACGGAATCCCCTGATTTCCAAATACGACCCGGTCATTTGAGCCTCCGCCTGACCATCATTGATTAGAATTTGGCCTGAAATCCCCGATTCCGGGCCGACGAGTGGCTTGCAGCACCCCTGTCCCCTGCCTATATACCCCACGAAGCGCGGATGCGATGTGTCGGGTCCGCTATTCAACTTGGAACCGGATGCCAAAACGGGTCCGGTCTCCGTTACATCGCCTTAAGAAGAAGGGATCGAAAATCATGTCCAAAGTCATCGGTATTGACCTCGGAACCACGAACAGCTGCATAGCCATCATGGATGGCAGCCAGGCCCGCGTGATCGAAAACTCGGAAGGGGCGCGCACGACGCCTTCGATCGTGGCCTTCACGGATGACGAGCGCCTAGTCGGCCAGCCGGCGAAACGCCAGGCCGTCACCAACCCCGAAAACACAATCTTCGGCGTCAAGCGCCTGATCGGCCGTCGCGCGGATGACGCTGATCTGGCCAAGGACAAGAAGAACATGCCGTTCAACGTCATCGATGGCGGCAACGGCGATGCCTGGGTCGAGGCCAAGGGTGAAAAATACAGCCCCAGCCAGATCTCGGCCTTCATCCTCGGCAAGATGAAGGAAACCGCCGAATCCTATCTTGGTGAGGAGGTGACGCAGGCCGTCATCACCGTGCCCGCGTATTTCAACGACGCCCAGCGCCAGGCCACCAAGGACGCCGGCAAGATCGCCGGTCTTGAGGTGCTGCGGATCATCAACGAACCGACCGCGGCCGCACTGGCTTACGGCCTCGACAAGGAAGACACGCACACCATCGCCGTCTACGACCTTGGCGGTGGCACCTTCGACGTGACCATTCTTGAAATCGACGACGGTCTCTTCGAGGTGAAATCGACCAACGGCGACACTTTCCTTGGCGGTGAAGACTTCGACATGCGCATCGTCAACTACCTCGCTGACGAGTTCAAGAAAGAGCACAGTGTCGACCTGACCAAGGACAAGATGGCGCTGCAGCGTCTCAAGGAAGCGGCCGAAAAGGCCAAGATCGAACTGTCGAGCTCTTCGCAGACCGAGATCAACCAGCCGTTCATCTCGATGGGCTCTGACGGGCAGCCGCTGCACATGGTGATGAAGCTGACGCGCGCCAAGCTGGAAAGCCTGGTGGGTGACCTGATCCAGGCGTCGCTTAAGCCCTGCAAGGCCGCATTGAAGGATGCCGGGCTCTCGGCCAGTGATATCGACGAGGTGGTTCTGGTCGGCGGTATGACCCGGATGCCCAGGGTGGTCGAGGAAGTGACCAAGTTCTTCGGCAAGGAGCCGCACAAGGGCGTGAACCCCGACGAGGTGGTCGCCATGGGTGCCGCCATCCAGGCCGGCGTTCTGCAGGGCGACGTCAAGGACGTGGTACTGCTGGACGTGACCCCGCTTTCGCTGGGGATCGAGACGCTTGGCGGCGTGTTCACCCGCCTGATCGATCGCAATACCACGATCCCGACGAACAAGTCGCAGATCTTCTCGACGGCCGAAGACAACCAGAGCGCCGTGACAATCCGCGTCTTCCAGGGGGAGCGCGAAATGGCTGCGGACAACAAGATCCTCGGTCAGTTCAACCTTGAAGACATCCCGCCCGCACCCCGCGGCATGCCCCAGATCGAGGTCACGTTCGACATCGACGCCAACGGCATCGTTTCCGTGCAGGCCAAGGACAAGGGCACCGGCAAGGAACAGAAGATCACGATCCAGGCCTCTGGCGGTCTGTCCGACGAGGACATCGAAAAGATGGTCAAGGATGCCGAGGCCAACGCCGAGTCGGATAAGGAACGCCGTGCACTGGTCGAGGCCCGCAACCAGGCCGAAAGCCTGATCCACGCGACTGAAAAGTCCATCGAGGAGCATGGCGAGAAAGTCGACCCCTCCACGATCGAAGCGATCGAACTGGCCGTGGCGGCCCTCAAGGACGACCTTGAGAAGGAAGATGTCGCTGCCGAAAAGATCAAGGGCGGTATCCAGAACGTCACCGAGGCCGCGATGAAGCTGGGAGAGGCGATCTACAAGTCCAGCCAGGACGACGCAGAGGGCGAGCCCAAGGCCGCCGATGCGGGCCCTGACGAGGACGACATCGTCGATGCCGACTTCGAGGACCTCGACGACGATAAGCGCGCCTGATCCGGCGAATGGTTGACCGGGGGCCCCAGCGGCCCCCGATCTCCGCCTGAAGGAGATTTCCGATGGCCAAACGCGACTATTACGATGTGCTCGGTGTGTCCCGGGGCGCATCGGCGGATGAGATCAAGAAAGCCTACCGCAAGAAGGCGAAAGAACTCCACCCCGACCGCAACAAGGACAACCCCGAAGCCGAGAAGCAGTTCAAGGAGGCGGGCGAGGCCTATGACATCCTGAAGGATGCCGAGAAGAAAGCCGCCTATGACCGCTTTGGTCATGCCGCGTTCGAGGGGGGCACGGGTGCGGGCGCGCGCCCCGGCGGCGGTGGCGGGTTCGGCGGCGGCGGGCAGGGCGATTTCGCAAGTGCCTTTTCCGACGTGTTCGACGACCTGTTCGGCGATTTCATGGGCGGCGCCCGTGGCGGTCCGGGCGGGCGGCAGCGTGCCGCGCGCGGTGCCGATCTGCGCTACAATCTGCGTGTTTCGCTGGATGATGCGTATCGCGGCATGCAGAAAACCATCAACGTGCCCACATCCGTTGCCTGCGATGCCTGCGACGGGTCCGGCGCCGAAGGCGGGGCCGAACCGACGACCTGTCCGACCTGTTCAGGCATGGGAAAGGTGCGCGCGCAACAAGGCTTCTTTACGGTTGAACGGACCTGCCCGACCTGTTCCGGGCTTGGTCAGATCATCAAGAACCCGTGCAAGACCTGCTCTGGCCAGGGGCGTGTCGAAAAAGACCGGTCCTTGTCGGTGAATATTCCCGCCGGCGTCGAGACGGGCACACGCATCCGGTTGGCGGGTGAGGGTGAGGCCGGTATGCGCGGCGGCCCGCCCGGCGATCTCTACATCTTTATTGAGGTTGCCCCGCACGAGATTTTCGAACGCGAAGAGATCAACCTTTTCTGCCGTGTCCCTGTCTCGATGGCCAAGGCGGCACTTGGCGGTGATATCGAGGTTCCGACGATCGACGGCGGCCGCAGCCGCGTCAAGATCCCGGAAGGCTCTCAGTCGGGTCGTCAGATGCGCCTGCGCGGCAAGGGCATGCCCGCCCTGCGTGGCGGGGCCAAGGGCGACATGTTCATCGAACTGGCCGTGGAAACGCCGGTGAACCTGACCGCGCGCCAGAAGGACCTTCTGAAGGAATTCGATTCGCTGTCCGAAGAGAACAACCCGGAATCCAAAAGCTTCTTCAAATCAGTGAAGAGTTTTTGGGACAGCATGAAAAGCTAGAATGACGCAGCCCGGCCAACAGATGCCGGGCTGCGTTTTCGTTTCCTCTTAACCTCGGCTTAAGGGTCTGTCCCGCAATGTTCGGGCATGTCAGCTTCGAATGCCTTCCGCGAAATGCCTCTGCCGCTCTTTGACAGCGACGAGGCCCGGGTGACCGATCATGTCGATGCCGGTCCGCAACCTTCCTATATCCGCGATCATCGCAAACGGTTGCGCGACCGGTTCATGTCGGCCGGGGCACAGGCGTTGCCGGATTATGAACTTCTGGAATTGATCCTGTTCCGGGCCATCCCACGCCGTGACGTCAAACCGCTGGCGCGGGATCTTCTTGACCGTTTCGGGGATTTCAATCGTGTCGTTTCGGCCCCGCCGGAACAACTCCTGGAGATAAACGGTGTCGGGGAAACGGTCGTCTGCGAACTCAAGGTGATCGAGGCGGCCGCGCACCGCCTTGCCCGGGCGCGTGTCATGCAGCGGCAGGTTATTTCATCATGGGATGCGCTGCTGGACTATTGCCACACAGCCATGGCCCACCGGGAAACCGAGCAATTTCGCGTCTTCTA
>JANSYB010000010.1 GCA_024742655.1 Paracoccaceae bacterium
CGGACGACCAACCGGGAGAGACGACATGAAAGATACCGTGATGGATTGCAACGCAGTCTTCCCAGACAGGATCACAGCTTGCAGTGCAGCCGGGCGGCTGACGGCCCGCCTTCTGCGGCCCGCATGGCAGGCCGATGCGCCGCCACTTGTGGTGCTGCATGGGATTTCCCGCAATGCCGGCACGCTTGCGAGGCTCTTTGCACCCGAGGCCGAACGCACGGGCCGCACGATCATCGTGCCGCATTTTCCTGAGCAGACCTGGCCGAATTTCCAGCGCCCCAGCAAGGCGGCGCGCCCGGATCAGGCGCTTCTGGCGCTTCTGGACAAGATCGCGGCGGACATCCCCGGGGTTTCCGGTCCTGTGGATATTTTCGGTCATTCCGGTGGCGCGCAGTTGGCGCACCGGTTGGCAATGCTTTACCCGCACCGGGTGGCGGAACTGCATCTGGTGGCAGCGGGCTGGTACTGCCTGCCCGATGAAACCATGCGCTATCCCTATGGCCTTGCCCCTGGAAAGGACATGGCCTCTGCCAAGTGGGCGCGGCGCAAACGCGCCGCGTTGCGGGATTTTCTTCATTTGCCGACCAGCGTGTATGTCGGCACGCAGGACGTGACCCGTGACGCCGCGCTACGCAAGCTTCGGGCCCTGGATGCCAAGCAGGGGCCGCACCGACATGCGAGGGCCCGCACCTACGTGAAGGCCCTCAACGCCGTCGCACGCGCCGCTGGCCTGCCCGCGCGCGCCCGGCTGATCGAGATGCCCGATTGCGATCATGACGTGGTGCGCGCGATCACGCAGAACGACTTGGCGACGCGCGTTCTGGATGCGCGAGCTTCGGGTATCAGCACGTCTTCCCGGACAATCACCCAAATCCAAGGAGATCCGACATGACCCTTTCAGACATTCTCGAACAGGCCAAGTGGACGTTCTCGACCCGGCGCGTGGACCGCACCCGCGTGGCCGCAACCGATACGGATTTCGCGACTGCAAGGCCCGGCGACCTGATTCTCGCTCATGTGGATCGCATCGGGCAACACCGCCGGGTTCAGTTGCCGTCGGGGCGGCCATCGCTGATCTTTCCCGGCGATGCGGTGGTGATGGCGTGCGGTGCGCGCTACGCCCCCGATCAGTTCGAGGGCCTGGCCGAAATAGACCCCGCCGGCGCTGACCTTCTGGCAGGGGGCGGCTGTATCGGGAGAATGGTGGCGCGCAACAGCCAGATCAGGCCGGCCACTCGCCTTGTGCCCGCCGCCCGTCTGCTCGATGCGGCCGGACGCACGGTCAACCTGGCCGATTTCGCGTTGCCCCCGCGCCCTTCTGCACCGCGTCCGCCGGTCATCGGTGTTCTGGGGACCGCGATGAATTCCGGCAAGACGCTGGCCACCGCCCAGCTTGTGCTGGGATTGCGCCGGGCGGGGTTTCGCGTTGGCGCGATCAAGGCCACCGGAACGGGCGCCTTCGGCGACTACAACGAATACTGCGACAGCGGCGCACATTATGTGGGCGATTTCACCGACGCGGGCATGGTCACGACCTATCTGGAACCTCTGGACAGGATAAAAACCGCCACCGGGACACTGCTGGCAGAAGCCGGGCATCGCGGTTGCGATCTGGTGGTCATGGAAGTGGCGGATGGCGTGTTGCAACGTGAAACGGCGGGCCTGATCGGCGACACGTGGTTCAAGCAGCTTGTTTCCGGCCTTGTCTTCGCCTGCGGCGATGCCGTGGCGGCGATGGGTGGTGTGGCCCATCTGGCCGGTCTGGGTCTGGTGCCGGACGCTCTGACCGGGATGATCAGCTGTTCTCCCATGGCCTCGGACGAGGCCCGGGTGGCCACCGGTTTGCCGGTTCTGACCAAGGAAGACCTGAGCGATCCGGCGGAGGCCACAGGCTTTGCCCTGCGTGCCGGTCTGGGTCGGAAAGAGGCGGCTTGATGGCCATGCCTGGCCTGCTGGACAACGGGCGCTGGCGCGGTTTGCTGCTGGTCAGTCTCGTGACGCTGGTTCAAGGGGGCGCCGCGGGTGCGGCCGCCTTCGCCACGCGTGGACTGTTCGAGGCGATCCATGCCGACCGGACCCTCCCACTTGTGCTTCTGCTTGCCCTGGCCGTGGCGGGAACGGGGATCGCCGTGGCCCGGGTCTGTGCGCGGCTTCTGGGCGAACGCCTGGGCCAGGATTATGCACTCGCTGTGCGGGTGGCCCTTCTGGCGCATGCGTCGGGGATGTCGGCCAGCGCTGTTGCCAGGCGACGCAACGGGTACATGAGCTTGCGTTTCGTTGGCGACATGACGGCCTTTCGCAACTGGTTGGGCAAAGGGTTGCCAAGGCTGATCGGGGCCGTGGTCATGATCCCGGCCGCCTGCGCCGTGCTCTGGATGCTGGAGCCGCGCTTTGCACTTGTGATCGCACCACTGCTTGGTGTCGTGCTAACGGTGCTGGTGGCGGCCGGGCCCCGTCTTGAACCACTTCACCGGCGACTTCGCGCACGTCGGGCGCGCATCGCCGCCGAAATGGCCGAACGGATGCCCCTCGCCCCCGAACTTGACCGGATGGGGCGGCGTCCCGCCGAGTTGCACCGCTTGCGCAAGCGCACAGAGCGGATGATCACCGCGGCGTTGCAGCGCCTGGTCTGGGCGGAATCTCTCAAGGCAATGCCGGATGCCATGGCGGGATTGGCGGCCTGCGCCGTGATTGTCACCGGCGCGCAAACCGGCGCCAGCACGGGCACCATCGCCGGAGCACTCGCCATCATCGGTCTCGTTCTGGCACCGCTGCGCGACCTGGCGAGCGTCTGGAATGTCCGCGCGGCCTTTCTCGCCGCCCACAAGAAATGCCAAGCCGCCCTGAAACACGAACAGCGCAAGAGCGGGCAAGGCCAAAAGCGGCTGCCGCGCGGGCCGCTCGCCGTCAGTGTGCATGATCTGCCGATGCCGCACAGGGCGCCCCTGTCGCTCAGCTTCCCGGCAGGTGAGCACCATGACCTGACCTGTGATCAGCGCGCCGCCGATATACTGTTCTCAACGCTGTGCGGGCTCGAACACGTCCCGCCGGGTCGCGTCCGGCTGTCACGGATTTGCCTGACCGAGCTGTCGCGCGGCAGTTTGCGGCGCGGGGTGCAGCGGCTGACCAGCACGCCGGCCCTGCTCAAGGGCTCCTTGCGCCGCAATCTGGCCCTTGGCCTGCGGAAACGCCCGACGGATGAAACGCTCGAGACAACGGCGCGTGAAGCCGGCCTCGGGGAGTTGCTGACTGAGCTGGGCGGTCTTGACGGCCCGGTCGCGGAGCTGGGACGCGATCTTTCGGCACGCGAACGCAGCGCCCTTGCCCTTGTTCGTGTCCTGCTGGGCAAGCCGCAACTCGTCTTGTTGGGCGATGGCGTCTGGCATCTCGATCAGCGGGCCCGCCAGGTGCTTGCGGCACATCTGGCCACATGCGAGGTCACGGTTCTGCGCCACCCGTCGCTTGCGGGGCATGAGCGCGACGAACCGGTCGCCGCGTGACCGACGCGATGGGCTTGGCCGTCACGATGCAGGACTGGACGGTCAGAGCGGCGATGGACGCGCGCACCTGTCGATGGATGATTTCGGCACGTTGAGCGCAGACGCCTGGGCAGGCCATTCCAGACACTGAAACAATTAAGGGTGTTTGGCGCACCTGATAGGATTCGAACCTATGGCCTCTGCCTTCGGAGGGCAGCGCTCTATCCAGCTGAGCTACAGGTGCCTGCGCGCCGCTATAGCGGGTTCGTGGGCGTCTCGCAACGCGAAAACATCCACGCCGGGCATGTCGAACGTCACCGGCGCCCGCCACCCCCGGCACCGGCGCCCTGCCCGCGTCCGGGGTCGGTTCCGCCGGGCAGATCGACAAGCTGCGTGGTCGGGCGCGGGCGCTGCGTGCCCGGATCAGGGACCGGAAGGCAATGGCTGGCGGCACCGGCCGTCTGCCCCCCCGCACAGCCACCGCCGTCGTATTTGTTCAGAACCGGGTCGAGCGTCAACGGCGCCGGGCCGGGCACGGGGTGTGTGCAACCGGCCATCAGGGTGAAAAGGCCGAGGATACAGGTTTTTCGAGCGGACATCGGGATCTCCAGTTTGCTGTCTCACCCGTGTGTCGGGTCAGCAACGAAACCGGTTCAATCCCCCGCTGATCTTTTTCAGGCGAACAGATCGTGCGCCAGTTCCAGCGCATCGACCAGCGCATCCACCTCGGCCCTGGTGTTGTAGACCGCGAAGGAGGCCCGGCAGGTGGCCGTGACGCCCATGTGATCCATCAGCGGCCCCGCACAGTGATGCCCCGCGCGCACCGCGACGCCTTTCTTGTCGAGGATGGTCGAAATGTCATGCGCATGCGCCGCGCCGTCCAGCGTGAAGGAAAAGATCGCCGCCTTGTCGGGCGTGGTGCCCTGAACCTGCAGCCAGTTGAGCCCGCCCAGACGTTGGGCGGCATAGTCGCGCAATCTGTCCTCATGGGCGGCGATGTTCTCCATCCCCAGACCCATCATGTACTCCAGTGCCACGCCCAGCCCGATGGTCTGCACGATACCGGGCGTGCCGGCCTCGAATTTCATCGGCGGGTCGTTATACGTGACCTCGTCCTTGCTGACCTCGCGGATCATGTCACCGCCCCCCATGAAGGGGCGCATCTCAGCCAGACGCTCCTTGCGCACGAAGATCGCGCCCGAGCCGGAGGGGCCATAAAGCTTGTGACCCGTGATCGCATAGAAATCACATCCCAGATCGTCGATATCGACGGGCATGTGCACCGCGGCCTGGCTGCCATCGACCAGAACCGGCACGCCCTTTGCGCGCGCCGCGTCGCAGATCGCCTTGACGTCCACCTTGGTGCCCAGAACGTTCGACAGATGCGTGATCGCGATCAGCTTTGTCCTAGGGGTAATGGCGTCGATCACCTTTTGCGTGTCGAGCGCACCGGTCGCGTCCGTATCCACCCATTTCAGCACGACCCCCTGCCGTTCGCGCAGGAAATGCCAGGGCACGATATTGGCGTGATGCTCCATCACCGACAGCAGGATCTCGTCACCCGCCTGCATCCGCGGCATGGCCCAGCCATAGGCGACCATGTTGATGCCCTCGGTCGTACCCGAGTTCAGCACGATCTGGTCCTCGTCCGCCACGCCGAGGAAGCGCGCGATGATCCCGCGCACGGCCTCGTATTTCTCGGTGGCGAGGTTGCTGAGGTAATGCAGGCCCCGGTGCACATTGGCGTATTCCTGTGCATAGGCCTGCGTGATCGCGTCGATCACCACCTGCGGTTTTTGCGCACTGGCGCCATTGTCGAGATAAACCAGCGGCTTGCCGTTCACCTCGCGGTGCAGGATCGGGAAATCGTCGCGGATTTTGTCGATGTCCAGCATGTCACGGACCTCCTGTAATTCCGGCAAAGAGCGAGAGGATGACGCCCATGATGACGGTGATTCCCAGCAAAACGCCGAGGATCGACACGATCAGCACGCCTAACGCCTTGAACGGGCTGCCGAACCGGTGTGCCACGTCCAGAAAACTGACCACCGCCCAGAGCCACCAGCCCAGCACGACCAGCATGCCAATGGTGGATACGAACGGAAAGATGAAGCCCACCGCGAACAAGCCTGCGATCAACGTGAACGTGACCATTTGCAGCCACGTGATCACGGCCAGCACGTCGCCAAGCGTGCCCAGCCCGCCCATGGATTTGCCGACCCAGTAAAGCACGAAAACCGACAGGACGGCCCTGCCCCATTGCATCAGCGCAAAGATCAATGGCGAATCGTATCCCGGTGAGGACATGATCATCTGGCCGACATCGTCCTGTGGCATCGGTGCAGCATGCAGCAGCGACGAAAACACCAGCGAGGTCAGCACCGACACCAGTGACAGCGCCAGCCAAAGCGCCTGCGTGGGCAGCTTCATCCCGACGATCAGCTCCGCGGCCTCGCGCGGGTTGCGCAGGCTCAGGGCGAACAGCGTCTTGAGCATTTCGGCATTCATTCCGCGTTCCACCCCGCTTCACGCATGTTCGACACCCAGAACCACAGGAATACCACAAACCACGCCACGCCCACGGCGACAAGCCCCGCGCCGGGGCCGACGAACCCGGCGATCAGGCCATGAAACAGTTTCAACGGGCTTGCGGCGAGGAAGGCCCAGAAAAGCGCCATGCGTGCCGCGAACCCGCCCGGGCGGCCGCCGAAGACCCGCAGCACCATCTGACTGATCAGGGCCAGCGTGTAAAAGGCAAGCGGGGCGATGAACAACCATGCCATCAGCGACCCGCCCAGGATCGGGTTCAGATCTTCGCCCGCAAGATGGGCCTCGCGCGCCAGACGCGGCCATTCGGCGATGAAGAAGACCGCGCAGCCCGCCATCAGGATGGCAAGCGCTCGCCCCTCGTTCTCGCCCATGGCCAGCAACCGGCGAAACACCGTGCGGGGCCCCCGGTAGGAGGCCACGATGTCGGTGGTCACCGGCATCAGTCGCGCCGCCGCTCCAGCCACCCCTCGAGGCGTCCGACGATTTCCTCGCGCAGGCCCTCGTCCTCGATCTCCTCGACGGCCTCGGCCAGAAAGGCGAGGGTCAACAGGTCGGTGGCAAGGGATTTGGGCACACCGCGGGCCCGCAGATAGAACAGCCCCTCCTCGTCGATCGCACCCGAGGTCGAGCCATGCGAACACGCCACGTCATCGGCGTAGATTTCAAGCTCGGGCTTGGCCAGGAACTCGCTGTCGCCATCCAGCAGCAGCGACTGGCTGATCTGGTAGCCATCGGTTTTCTGCGCGCCCTGCTTGACGAGGATCTTGCCCTGGAACACGCCCACGGCCCCGTTGCGCAACACCTTCTTGAAGACCTGGCGGCTTTCGCAGTTCACCGCGTCATGGGTGATGAAGACCGTGTCGTCATGGTGAAAGTCACCATCACCCACGCAGGCACCCGCCACATGGGCCACGCCGTTGTCGCCGGTCATCTCGATCACGCATTCATTGCGCGTCAGAACGCCATTCGCGGTCAGGGTAAAGGATTTGAACACGCTTTCCTCGCCCAGCCGGGCAAAGATATGCGTGGCCGCGCGGCGTTCGTGATCACGCCCTTGCGTGCGCACATGGTGAAAGCCTGCGCCATCGGCCACGTCGACCTCCATCACCTTGTTGAACCGCGCCGCGGCCGGGCCGTTTTCCAGAATGGTGATGTCCGCGCCGGGATCCAGCTTGATAACGTGATGCAGCATCGCGTCAGAGGTCGTGGATTTGTGATGATAGACAAGGTTCACCGGCTTGCTGACCTTGCCGGTCACATGCATCAGGATGCCGTCGGCGGCCATCGCGGTGTTCAGTGTGGCCAGCGGGCGCGCCACCGGGATCTGGCCGTTGGTTTCAAGAACGCCATAGACATCGCGTGCCCAGTGGATATCGGTCTGACTTGCCTCTTCCAGCCGTTCGATGGTGACGCCTTCAAGGCTCAGGTCATCGCTGGCCTCGGCATCGAAGACACCGTCGACGAACACGATCTTCAGACGGTCGACCGCGTCGAACATGGCGGTCTCGTCCGTTTCGAACAGCGCGGCCTCGGGCGCATCGGCCTCGACCAGCGTGTCGGGGCGGGTGAACTTCCAGTATTCATCGCGCCGCGTGGGCAGGCCCATGGCCCGCACCCGCGACAGCGCATCCTCGCGCGCCGCCGTGGCCCAGACCCCGCCACCGGGCAGGCTGTGGGCGGCAAGGCGCGCCTCGGTCACATCCGGTTTGGTCTGCGGGGCCGCCATTACGCCACCTCCGCCAGGATGTCGGTATAGCCGTTATGCTCGACCTCGAGGGCCAGTTCGGGGCCACCGGTCTTGACGATCCGGCCATCGGCCATGATGTGCACCACGTCGGGTTTGATGTGATCCAGCAGGCGCTGATAGTGGGTGATCACCAGAAAACCGCGCCCCTCGGCACGCAGCGCGTTGACCCCGTCCGAGACCAGTTTCATCGCATCCACGTCCAGACCGGAGTCGGTTTCATCCAGAATGCACATCTTGGGCTCAAGCATGGCCATCTGCAGGATCTCGTTGCGCTTTTTCTCACCACCGGAGAAGCCGACGTTGACCGGGCGTTTGAGCATGTCGGCGTCGATCTTGAGCGTCTTGGCCTTTTCGCGCACCAGCTTGAGGAAGTCGGCCGCGCTCATTTCCTCTTCGCCGCGCGCCTTGCGCTGCGCATTGAGTGCGGTTCGCATGAAGGTCATGTTGCCGACGCCGGGGATTTCCACCGGGTATTGAAAGGCAAGGAACAGACCCGCCGCCGCGCGCTCTTCGGGATCCATGTCGAGGATATCCGCGCCTTCCAGCGTGGCCGACCCCTCGGTCACCTCATAGCCGTCACGGCCCGACAGAACATAGCTGAGCGTGGATTTGCCCGACCCGTTCGGCCCCATGATCGCGTGCACCTTGCCGGCCTCCACGGTCAGGTTCACACCCTTGAGGATCGTCTTTTCCTCTTCTTCAAGATCGACATGCAGGTTTTTGATTTCCAACATTTTCTCTATCCTCACTTTTTGTTTCGGACGCGCCGTCAGGGTCGCGTCATCATCTGGATGATTTCAATCAGGCGGTCACCCGGCACGGGCATCGGCTCCACCGCGAATTCGGCCATGCGCCCGATCAGTTCGGGCTGTCCGAGATATTTCTCGACCTTGTGGTACTGTTTGCGGCGCTTGTAGTCGTCGATCAGTACCGTCACGGGCCGTGTGCTGCGCAGCGCGGCGGCCATGGCACAGCCGGTGCGAAACCGGCCATCGACCAGCACCACGTCGGGCTGGCGGAAGTCGCGCAGATCCCACACCTCCAGCGGATAGCGCGCAAAGCGCAGGTATTCGCTGTTGTTCCTGGGATAGCCCCATTCGCGCGTCGGGCCCACGTCGGACCAGATCACGTCGACCTGGCTGTCCCTGGCGGGCGGGTTCTGCGTGAACCAGTCGCGCATCATCACCGCCCAGTCCTTGTCGCTTTCGACCGAGAACACGGTCTTGCCGGGCATTTCGCAAGCCATGACCGTGGACCCGCCGGAGCCATACTCCAGGATCACGTCCGCCGCCTGATAGGCGGCACGCAGCCGTGCCGCCTCTTGCTCGGGCATGGTCAGCTCGGGCCGGGATATGGTCTGCGTGTCGGTCATGTCACTCCAGCACCACCGCCGTGCCGCTGGCCGAGACCATCAGCATCGACTGGCCCACCACCTCGTAATCGAGGTCGACACCCACAACCGCGTCGGCCCCGAGGGCCGTGGCGCGCTGCTCAAGCTCGCCGAGCGCGGTGTCGCGCGCATCCTGCAGCTTGGATTCATAGGCACCCGAACGGCCGCCCACGATATCTGTGATGCTGGCGAAGACGTCGCGCACCACGTTGGCGCCCATGATCGCCTCACCCACCACGATGCCGCGGTAATCGATGATCCTGCGTCCGTCGATCGTATTTGTGGTCGTGATGATCATTCTGCGGCCCTCTGCATACGCGCTTGCCGAATGGCCTTTCGGCGTTTGCGCTTGAATTGGTGCATGGTGTTCAACGCCCTGCGGCGCAGGTCATCGGCAATCTCTTCGAGATCACTGTCGTCAAGATAATCAAGGCTCTCCCCGAGGTTTTCGACGAAATTCAATCGCTTGGTCGCCCTCTTGGCGATTTCCGCCTTGAACGCGGCCTTGCCGTGCACCGGGTGCAGCACCTTTCCCCGCAGGTCATCGCGGTCAAGCACGGCCTCCTCGATCATATCCGGCGCGGTATCGAACGGGGCCCCCTCGAACCACTCTGGTGCATGATCACGCAGGTTGCCCACGCTCAGGTCGTCCTCGGCCATCGCATGCGAATAGACGAAGGCCTCGTCATTGGCGAACCGCATCTGCCCCACCGGCGCCTTGCTGTTTTCCTGCCTGAGGGGCAACAGACGGTCCAGCGCCCGGCCCGATATCCGTGTCAGGGCAAAGATCGCGCGCCAGTGATCCATCCCCGGCATCGACGCCACGAACATCCGCTTCGCCGCGTTCATCGGTTCAGGGTCAAGGCCGAGGATATCGTCCTCGACCTGCGCGAACCGCGCAAAGAACGCCGCCGGATCCCCAAGGAAAAGCACGTCGGGCTCCACCAGCCAGTAGTGATCATAGTCGGGCCTGGCCGCTCGCAACGCGTAGAAAAAGTAGTCTCCACAGCGCCAGCCCCAGTCCCGCGGTGTGCGCAGACCCTGCTCCTGTGCCCAGGCCGCGTTGAGGTCCACAACCTCGCAGCCGGGTGTCACATCCGGTGCGCGCTCATGAAACACCACCAACACGTCGTCTCCGAAGGCCGCACGCAACTGTCCGAGAAGCCGGTCCTCGGCCTCGGTCCACCGGTGCGTGCGGATGGCGACGATACTTTTCATGACGGGCTGTGCCGGACTTAACCGACCGACCCTTCCAGGCTGATTGCGACCAGTTGCTGCGCTTCCATGGCAAACTCCATCGGCAACGCCTGCAGCACATCCTTGCAGAACCCGTTCACGACAAGCGCCACGGCCTCTTCCTCGTCCATGCCGCGCTGACGGCAATAGAACAGCTGATCGTCATCCACCTTGGATGTCGTGGCCTCGTGCTCCACCCGGCTCGAGTTGTTCTTGACCTCGATATAGGGCACCGTGTGGGCACCGCATTTGTCGCCGATCAAAAGGCTGTCGCACTGGGTGTAGTTGCGGCTGTTCTTGGCCTTGGGGTGCATGCTGACCAGCCCGCGATAGGTGTTCTGCGCGCGGCCCGCGCTGATGCCCTTGGACACGATGCGCGACTTGGTGTTCTTGCCCAGATGCACCATCTTGGTGCCGGTATCGGCCTGCTGGTAGTTGTTGGTGATGGCGATCGAATAGAACTCGCCCTGGCTGTCATCGCCACGCAGGATGCAGGACGGGTATTTCCACGTCACGGCCGAACCGGTTTCCACCTGCGTCCACATCACCTTGGCCCGGTCGCCCCGACAATCGGCGCGCTTGGTGACGAAGTTGTAGATACCGCCGGTGCCGTCCTCGTTGCCGGGGAACCAGTTCTGAACGGTCGAATACTTCACCTCGGCATCTTCCTCGACGACGATCTCGACCACCGCTGCGTGCAGCTGGCTTTCGTCGCGCTGCGGTGCGGTGCACCCCTCGAGGTAGCTCACATAGGAGCCCTTGTCGGCGATGATCAGCGTGCGCTCGAACTGTCCGGTGTTTTCGGCATTGATGCGGAAATAGGTGCTCAGCTCCATCGGGCAGCGCACCCCGGGAGGCACGTAAACGAAAGAACCGTCTGAGAACACCGCGCTGTTCAGCGTCGCGTAAAAATTGTCGCTGACCGGCACGACCGAGCCGAGGTATTTCTTGACCAGTTCGGGATGCTCCCGGATCGCCTCGGAGATCGAGCAGAAGATCACGCCGGCCTTTTTCAGTTCGGCCTGGAAGGTCGTCCCGACGCTGACACTGTCGAAGACGGCATCAACGGCCACCTTGCGGCCTTCGGCGGGCGCGTCCTCGGCGCCCTCGACGCCGGCCAGGATCATCTGTTCCTTCAGCGGAATACCAAGTTTTTCGTACGTTTCCAGCAGCTTGGGGTCAACATCGTCCAGTGACTTGGGCTTGACTTCCATGCTCTTGGGGCGGGCATAGTAATACTGATCCTGAAAGTCGATCTCTGGGTAATCGACCATCGCCCAGTCTGGTTCCTTCATCTGCAACCAGCGCGCATAGGCCGCCAGGCGCCATTCGGTCATCCATTCGGGCTCTTCGTTCTTTTCCGAAATCAGCCGCACGATATCGGGTGTCAGGCCCTTGGGCGCGAACTCCATCTCGATCTCGGTTTCCCAGCCGTATTTATACGTGCTGATATCGCGGACGGCATCGACCGTTTCCTTGTCGACGCCTTCCTTGACTGCCGTTTCGTCCAGTGCCGCCATGTCGGGCCCTCCTCGTTGCCTCACGCCGCGCGGGCGCGAAATTTCTCGTGCTGCTTCAGCCATGCCTGGGCAAAGCGTGTCACGTCGTCTTCCGTCGTCTCTGGCCCCAGCGAAACACGGATGGCCGAGGCCGCCTGCATCTCGTCGAAGCCCATCTGCTTCAGAACCCGGCTTGCGCGGACCTTGCCGCTGGAACACGCCGAGCCCGCTGAAATCGCAAACCCAGCCAGGTCCATCGCCATCACCTGCGTCTCGCCTTTCCAGCCGGGCGTAATGAAACAGGATGTGTTCGGCAAACGCGCTCCGGATTTCCCGACAAAAATAGTCTCGTTTGCGGATTCCTCAATAGAAGATTCTAGAATGTTTCTAAATTTCTCCACGCGCGCCCATGTTCCGGCCTCAAGATCGCGCTGCGCAGCTTCAGCTGCGGCGCCGAACCCTACGATTCCAATGATATTTTCCGTCCCCGAGCGCCGCCCCATCTCCTGGCCGCCGCCCAGCGACAGGGGCGCGATATCCAGGCCCTGCCGCACGATCAGCGCGCCGATGCCCTTGGGCCCGCCCAGTTTATGCGCCGACAACACGGCCAGATCCGCCTCCGACCACGAAAACGCGAACGGGATACGCCCCACCGCCTGCGTGATGTCCAGCAACAGCAAGCCATCACCCGCACGAGGCGTGCCGATCACTCCGGTTTCCGAATTGGCCAGCCCCATGGCCCGGATATCGGCCGGTCCGTCGCCCGCGTGATGCGCCCAGAGCGCGTCATGCGCGGTCGGCTCGACCGCGACCCGGCGCCCGGCCAGAACCCCGGCCGCTTCGGTCGCACCCGAGGTGAACACCACCTCGCGGGGCTGACATCCGACCGCCGCGGCGACCTGCGCGCGCGCCCGCTCGACCAGCGCCTTGGCCGCCCGCCCCTCCGCATGGACGCTCGATGGGTTGCCGGCCACGTCCATCGCCGCGATCATCGCGTCGCGCGCCTCTTGCCTGAGCGGTGCGGTGGCGTTGTAATCGAGATAGACCCGCCCGCTCATCGCCCGCGCGTTCCTTCATCTGGCCGCAAATACCTCGGGGTGAATTGGCCGCAGGCCAAGAGGGGCAGCGCCCCTGCCCCCGGTGACGCCCCAGGCGGCACACACCCGGATGTGGCGTTTTCCAGGCTCATTCGTCGTCCACGACCGCGAAGAGCGTCGGCACCGCCGGACAGGGCGCCAGTGAATTGCCGACCACGTCGCTCAGCCGGGTCTGGTGCAGGAACACGTAGACATGCGCGCTCAGGCTTTCCCACAGCCGGTTGGTCATCGACTGGGCCCGCGACCCGCTTGTGGCGCCCGACGCCCCGGCCCCCTTGTGCAGCGCGTCGACGGTTTCATCCACCGCCGCCAGCACGTCGATCACGCGGATCTCCGAGGCGGGCCGGGCCAGTTTGTACCCGCCCCCGGGGCCGCGCACGGACACGACAAGTTCCGCCCGCCGCAGCTTGACGAACAATTGTTCCAGATAGGGCAAAGACACATCCTGACGCTGTGATATGTCACCGAGCGTCACGAGTTTGCCTTCGGGTTGCAGCGCGATGTCGGTCAGCGCGACCATGGCATAACGCCCCTTGGTACTCAGTTTCATGCATGTTCCCCGGCGAATAGATTGACCTCGGCGTGGTCAGGGCTTATCTGGCGTGAGGCCGGGTGCGTTGACCCGGCATGATTTAGAATTATTCTAAGGTGCTTGAGCAATTTCGTCAAGAAATGCGCCGCACCCGGTGACACAAGCAAGGGAACCACATGCCCGAGGTGATCTTTCCCGGCCCTGAAGGCCGGCTCGAAGGCCGCTACCATCCGCAAAAGGAAAGAGACGCCCCCATCGCGATCGTGCTGCATCCGCATCCGCAGTTCGGCGGCACGATGAACAACAAGGTCGTCTACAACCTGCACTACGCCTTCTACAACATGGGCTTCACCGTGCTTCGGTTCAATTTCCGCGGCGTGGGGCGCAGCCAGGGCGAATACGACCAGGGCGTTGGCGAGCTTTCCGACGCGGCCTCCGCGCTCGACTACCTGCAGTCGATGAACAACAATTCCAAGCATTGCTGGGTGGCGGGCTTTTCCTTCGGGGCGTGGATCGGGATGCAGCTTCTGATGCGTCGCCCCGAGATCACCGGGTTCGTCTCGGTGTCGCCGCCGGCGAACATGTACGATTTTTCGTTCCTCGCACCGTGCCCCTCCTCGGGGCTCGTCATCAATGGCACGAACGATCGCGTTGCCCCGCCAGCCGATACCCACGCGCTGGTGAGCAAGCTGCACGAGCAGCAGGGCATCACCATCACGCATGAGGAGATCGAGGGCTCCGGGCACTTCTTCGAAGAGCCGCACATGGAGACGATGATCGACACCGTGACGGGCTATGTCAAA
>JANSYB010000064.1 GCA_024742655.1 Paracoccaceae bacterium
ATGCGGGCCGAGATGCGCGATTTCCTGATCCGGTCGGCCGATTACACGCTGACGCCGATGTCGGCCATGCTGCGGCTGGCCACCCGCGCGCCGGGACTGAGCAATCCGCCCTCGATGCAAAAGGTCTATCGCCGCGGCGACAGTCGCCCCGACCGTGAAACCGATGCCCGCCGCCGGGTTCTGGCCGCGCTGGACGACTATGGCGGGCTGGTCTTTACGCTCAAGGAACTCAGCGATCTGGCCGGTGTCACCCCGTCGGTCGTCAAGGGGCTGGTCAAGCAGGGCGTGGTTCTGGAAGAGGATACGCCGCGCGACACGCCCTTTCCCCGGCTCGATCCCGAGCATGGCGGCGTGAACCTGACCGGGGATCAGGCCGCCGCCGCCGAAGCGTTGCGCGTCGGCGTGCGGACGGGCGGGTTCAACACGACGCTTCTGCGCGGCGTGACCGGATCGGGCAAGACCGAGGTCTACCTCGAGGCGGTGGCCGAGGCGCTGCGGCAGGGCCGGCAGGCATTGGTGCTGCTGCCCGAGATCGCGTTGACGGCGGAATTTCTCACGCGGGTCGAGGCCCGGTTCGGCACCCGGCCCGGCGAATGGCATTCGGGCGTTACCATGACCGAGCGTCGCCGCACTTGGAAAATGGTTGGGCAGGGCGGGTGCCAGATGGTGGTCGGGGCGCGCTCGGCCCTGTTTTTGCCGTATCAGAACCTTGGCCTCATCGTGGTGGATGAAGAACACGACACTTCCTACAAGCAGGAAGAGGGTGTTCTTTACAATGCGCGTGACATGGCCGTGCTGCGCGCCAGCCTGTGCTCAGCCCAGGTGGTGCTGGCGTCGGCCACGCCCAGTCTCGAGACTTGGGCCAATGCCGAAGCGGGGAAGTATCAGCGCCTCGATCTGACGGCCCGGTTCGGCGAGGCCGTGATGCCCGGTCTGCGGGCCGTCGACATGCGCGCCGAGCGCCTGCCGTCAAACCGCTGGATTTCGCCCACGCTGCAAAAGGCGGTCGAGGCGCGCGTGTCAAAGGGCGAACAGGCTCTGCTGTTTCTCAATCGCCGCGGCTATGCGCCGGTGACGATCTGCCGGGCCTGTGGACATCAGATCGGCTGTGAGCATTGCGATGCGCGCATGGTCGAGCACCGGTTTCTGAAGCGGCTCGTCTGCCACCAGTGCGGTGAGACGAAACCGATGCCCGAGGCCTGCCCCGACTGCAAGGCAGAGGATCGCCTGGCCGCCGTGGGCCCCGGGGTGGAACGCCTGACCGAAGAGGCGCAGACGCTGTTTCCGGAGGCGCGGATCGCGACGCTGTCGTCGGATCTGTTCGGGTCGGCGCGTGCGCTGAAGGCGCAGATCGAGGAGATAGCTTCAGGTGGGGCCGATGTCATCATCGGCACGCAGCTTGTTGCCAAGGGGCACAACTTTCCGCTGCTGACGCTGGTGGGGGTGATCGATGCCGATCTCGGACTGCAAGGGTCGGACCTGCGCGCGGCGGAACGCACGTTTCAATTGATGCGGCAGGTGGCGGGCCGGGCCGGGCGCGCCGAGAAGCCCGGCACCGCGCTGTTGCAGACGTTCCAGCCCGAGCACCCGGTCATTCGCGCGATCCTGTCCGGCGACGAGGAGGGGTTCTGGCGCGCTGAGGCGTCCGAGCGCCAGCATGCCGGTGTGCCGCCCTTTGGCCGGATGGCCGGGATCATCCTGTCCTCGACCGACATGCAGGAGGCGTTCGATATCGGCGCGGCCATGGCGCGCAACGATGCGCCATTGCGGGCGATTGGCGCGCAGGTCTTCGGCCCCGCCCCGGCCCCTATCGCCCGCGTGCGCGGCCGGCACCGCGTGCGTCTTCTGGTGAAGGCGCCGAAAGGCGTGGCGCTGCAACCCGCACTGGCGCAATGGATCGCGCCGGTCCGGGGGTCATCGCAATTCCGGCTGGCCGTGGATATCGATCCGCAGAGCTTCTATTGAAAGGGGCGCCTTGCGGCGCGCCGTTTGTCTTGCCGTCGCCTTGCGGCGCCGTCGCGGGGCGGGTGGCGCTGCAACGCGGTAAAATCGGGCGGCGGCGCGTGGGCCAGTCGTTGGATGCCTCCGGCGGGAGTATTTGGGGAACGATGAAAGCGTGATTGCGCTGCATCGGGTAGGGCAGGTGGTTTCTTAGGCCGCCTGGGCCCGCACGCCGCGCTGATCGACGAGGAAATCCGTCGCCATCGCCCCGATCCACATCGAAAAGAGCGCCAGCCACGCCGTGCCCGCGAAGATCGATGCACCGGTGACACCGTTGCCGATGGAACAGCCGCCCGCCAGCATGCCGCCGAAGCCCATCATCAACGCGCCCGTCATCATGCGGCGCATGTTGGATTCGTCCTCGAAGCCCTGAAAGCGGAATTCCCGCGCTGCGATGGAGGCCAGGAAAGAGCCCAGGAACACGCCCGGCACCATGCCGATGTCGAAATTCAGCACCGGGTCGGAGACGAGAAAGAACATCAGCGTATTGGCAGACGGGCCGGTGAAAGTGGCGCTTTCGACCGCGACGGGATCGAACGAGACCTGGGCCAGCGTGAAGGTCGCCACCCAGCCCACGGCCACGGCAAAGCCCACGCCCGATGCAAAGACCAGCCGCGCGGCACCGATCCGGTTGCGGCGCGAGACGATCAGAGCGAGGACGGCGAAGGCCAGGCCGATAAGAAGGCCGCTGATGTCGGGCAGGCCAAGCGTCGTCAGCAGGTTCATGTTGTGTCCGCCCTCGGTGATCCAGAGGGACGCCAGGCTGTTGCGCGGCCCCTCGAGCCAGCCTGCGAGACTCATTTGTGCGGCCACGGCAAAGACGAGGCCGGTGGTGATCGCGCGCAGGTTGCCGTTGGCGGCCAGCACCAGAAGGCGCCCCGGACAGCCCCGGGCGAGCACCATGCCCACGCCGAAGATCAGCCCGCCGATCACCGCACCCGACCAGCTGCCGGGAATGGCCATCAAGCGCGCGTCGGCGGCGTGAAAGAGACCCAGCAATTGCGCCCCCTGCACCCAGACCACCGCCGTTGAAAAGGTCAGGAACCACACCGCGATCCGGTCGCCCATCTGCCCGCGGGCAAACTCCACCGAGGCCGCGCGCAGGCAAAAGCGCGACCGCTGCGCCGCCACGCCGAAGATGATGCCGGTCAGAAGCCCCAGCAAGGCCGCTGCCGGGGCCTCTCCGATCCGTTCCACGAGGGCGAGAATATCCATGGGGTCGCCTTTCCTTTTGCCGGACCTGTCGCATGCGGTTCCTTGAATGTCTTTGATTCAGATCAGGCCCGGCGCGCAAAGCCTGTGTGAAAAGGCGCAAGACTGGCTCTCGCCAAGCCACATGGAAGGGCGTAAAGGACATCCATGACCCGCACCGTCCCCCTGTCCGAGGCGAGGCACCTGCCGCTTTGGCGGCGCCCGGTCTCGCTGCTGTTCGTCATGGCCGCCGCCATGCCGATGGCCTTTGCCACATGGATGGCCCTGATCAACAACTTCGTCATCGAGGTGGCGCAGTTCGACGGGGCCGATATCGGCTGGCTGCACACGGTGCGCGAGATCCCCGGCTTCCTCGCGATCGGGGTGATCGCGATCATACTCTTCATGCGCGAACAGGTGCTGGCCATCGTGTCGCTGATCCTGCTGGGGGTCGCCACGGCGATCACGGCCTGGTTTCCGACGCTGGGCGGCATCCTGACGATCACGATGCTCAGTTCCATCGGCTTTCACTATTTCGAGACGGTGAACCAATCCTTGCAACTGCAATGGATCGACAAGCTGCGCGCACCGCAGGTTCTGGGCTGGCTGGTCGCCGCCGGATCCGCCGCGACGCTGGTGGCCTATGTCCTGATCGTGATGACGTGGGAGACTCTGGGCCTGACCTACAACACGGTCTATCTGATCGCCGGCAGCGTGACGGTGCTGGGCGCGCTGTTCTGTTTTTTCGCCTACCCGCAGTTCGAGGCGCCGAATCCGCAGGTCAAGAGAATGGTGCTGCGGCGCCGCTACTGGCTTTATTATGCGTTGCAGTTCATGTCCGGGGCGCGGCGGCAGATCTTTATCGTGTTCGCCGGTTTCATGATGGTCGAGAAATTCGGCTTCGAGGTGCATGAGGTCACCGCGCTCTACCTGATCAACCTGGTGGCCAACATGGTCTTTGCACCGCTGATGGGCCGCGCGGTGCATGTGTTCGGGGAACGGGCGACGCTGTTGTTCGAATATGCCGGGCTGGCGATCGTGTTCCTGCTTTATGGCGGGCTCTACTTTTTCGGGTGGGGCGTAATACTGGCGGCGGTGCTTTACATCGTCGATCACCTGCTCTTTGCGCTGGCACTGGCGCTGAAGACCTATTTCCAAAAAATCGCCGATCCCGGCGATATCGCGCCCACCGCCGCCGTGGCCTTTACCATCAACCATATCGCGGCGGTGTTCCTGCCCGCGGCGCTGGGGTATCTGTGGCTGGTCTCACCGGCGTCCGTTTTCGTGTTGGCGGCGGGCATGGCAGGGGTGTCTTTCGTTCTTGCGATGCTGATCCCGCGCCATCCCGAACCGGGACATGAGACGATCTTTCATGCGCCCGCGCCTGCCCCGGCCGAATAACCCTGTCATCATAAAGAGAGACGCATGCCGACATTCACCGCCCTGACCACCCTGCCCGGAAAGGCCCAGGCCGACGCCCTGGGCGAGACACTGGAAACCCTCACGCCCGAACCGACAGGCGTCGGCGTCTTCGAGTTGGAGGATGGATCGGGCCTTTGGGAAGTGGGCGGTTATTTCGAGGCGGCGCCCGATGTGGCGGGTCTGGCCCTTCTGGCGGCGATGCACGGGGCCAGGGATTTCGTGGTGTCGGAACTGCCCGAGGTGGATTGGGTGGCCAAGGTCAGACGCGAGCTGACCCCGGTGGAGGCGGGCCGGTTCTTTGTCTATGGCAGTCATGATGCCGACAAGGTGCCCCAAGGCGCGGAGCCGCTGCTGATCGAGGCGTCGATGGCGTTCGGCACCGGGCATCACGGCACGACGCAAGGTTGCCTGCTGGCGCTGGATGCGCTGGCGCAGGAGGGGGGGCGCTGTGACCGTGTGCTGGATTTGGGCTGTGGCACGGCGGTTCTGGCCATGGCCGCGGCCCGGTTGTGGCCGGACGGCACGATCCTGGCCAGCGATATCGACGCGGTCGCGGTCGAGGTGGCCGAGGTCAATGTCGCGGCCAACGGCCTGGCCGGGAAACTGCGCTGCATGGAGGCCGAGGGGCTGGACCATCCCGAGATCGCGCAGGCCGCGCCGTTCGATCTGATCTTCGCCAACATCCTCAAGGGACCCCTGATCGCATTGGCGGATTCAATCACATCGGCCCTCGCGCCGGGCGGCAAGGTGATTCTTTCGGGCATTTTAAATGATCAGGCCGACGAGATTTGCGCGGTTTATACACAGGCCGGAAACAGTGTCGTGAGGCGCACCGAGATTGGTGACTGGACGACGATAATGACTATGAAAAGTGTCTGAAAAACAATGGAAAATCAGCGAAATTGGGGCGGCTGCCCAATTGTTGCCACATTTCGAACCTAAAAAAATCTTCAACGCGGCGGGGGCACGCAAACGAGTGAATAGTTAGGACGCTGCCATGACAAATACCTTTGAAGGTTTTGATAACCGCCTGAAGAAAATCGACCGTAACCGCACGCGCCTTGTGAACGGCTACTCCGCCAAGGTCAGCAAGGACGGCCTGATCGTTTTCCGCCCCAAGCGCCGCACGAACAGCTTCTCGGTTCGCGGTCTTTTGATGCTGGTTCTCGGCTTCTTCCTGTTCAAGGGCATGATCATGGCGCATCTCGGTGGCACGATCTATGATCAGCGCGTCGAGGCTCTCAAGGCCGGCACGGTGATCGAACAGGGCGGTGCCTACCTGATGCAGCGCGATCCGATCACCGAGGCCATCGCGATCAAACTGCGTCCGTTCCTCGGTTAAGTTTCAGGTTCCCCTCCACGTTTACGAGTTACGTTCCTCTCTTTGACCTCTCGTCACACAGAAAAGCCCTGCACGTTGGTCCTCGTGCAGGGCTTCTTCTTTTTTACTTTGACGGAACGGCTTAGCCGATCACGTTGTCGATATCGGCGCGGGTCAGGCCGATATCATCCAGTTCGCGATCCGACAGTTGCGACAGAGCCTTGCGGGTCGCACGCGTTGCATTCCACGCCTGAACGGCGGCAACGAGTTTGAGGATCGGAGCGCCAAACCCGGCGCGGGGGGCGCCGTAGGCGCGAGTCGTGTCGATGACAGCCATGGCTGGTATCCTTGTGTTGCAAATAACGATGTGATGTTTCTGAGCCGCACATATGTTGGGCGCCCTCACCTGGCAAGTCAGCTTTTCTGCATATGCATTATGCAGCTATTGCATAGCTGGATTTATGCCATAAACTTTTCTATAAAATGACTTTTTCCTTGCCATCCCGTGTCGCTCCAAGGGGCTGGGGCGTCGGAAACCTGCTCTGGAATGCTGCGGTGCGGAATAATTGTGCATTATGTGACGTGTTGCATTCTTCTTGGTCTTTGTTCTTGTTTCGTGCTAATCGTGAAAAAAACGACAAGGACGGGCAGTCAACATGCGGGTCATCGGTATCGATCCCGGCTTGCGCAACCTCGGTTGGGGGGTGATCGAGATGGCCGGCAGCCGCCTGAGCCATGTAGCCAACGGCATTTGCCAATCCCAAGGGGCGGACCTGGCGCAACGGCTCTTGTCGCTTCACGACCAGCTGTCGCAGATCATGCGTGACATGCAACCGGACATGGCCGCGGTTGAACAGACCTTCGTGAACAAGGACGGCGCGGGAACACTCAAATTGGGTCAGGCCCGCGGGATTGCCATGCTGGTGCCAGCCCAGTTCGGCCTGAGTGTCGGCGAATACGCCCCCAACACGGTGAAGAAGACCGTTGTGGGCGTCGGCCATGCCGGCAAGGATCAGGTGGCGCATATGGTGCGCGTGCAACTGCCCGGGGTCGAGATTGCCGGGCCGGATGCCGCCGATGCGCTGGCCATCGCCATTTGCCATGCCCATCACGGCGGTGCCGCGGACCGGCTCAGGAGGCGGATCGCATGATCGGGCGTTTGGCCGGACGGATCGATTATCGCGCGGGTGATCACGTTCTGATCGATGTGCGCGGGGTTGGGTATCTCGTCTATTGTTCCGACCGCACGTTGCAGGCACTGCCCGGCGTGGGCGAGCATACGGCGCTCTATACCGACCTTGTGGTGCGAGAGGATCTTTTGCAGCTGTTCGGGTTCACCACGCTGGCCGAAAAGGAATGGCACCGCCTGCTGATGAGCATTCAGGGCGTCGGCGCCAAGGCGTCGCTGGCCATTCTGGGCACGCTTGGCCCCGAAGGTGTGGGGCGCGCGATCGCGTTGGGGGACTGGAACGCGGTCAAGGCGGCCAAGGGCATCGGGCCCAAGACGGCGCAGCGCGTCGTCAATGAACTCAAGGACAAGGCACCCGAGGTGATGGCGATGGGTGCCTCGGCCTCGGTCCCGGCTTCTGGTCGCGTGGATGTGGATGACGAGGTGATCGAGGCCCCGGCACCCGCGGCCCCGGCCAGACCCGCCGTGACCAGCGCGGGATCGCAGGCAGAGGCACTGTCGGCCTTGACCAACCTGGGCTACGGCCCCGGTGAGGCGGCGGGCGCGGTGGCACAGGCGGCGGGCGACGATCCGCAGGCCGAAACGCCGGCGCTGATCCGCGCGGCGCTGAAACTGCTGGCGCCGAAAGGGTAGAGCATGGCCGAGCCTGATCCGACACTGCGCCCCGATCCGCTGCCCGAGGATACGGACCGCGCCCTGCGCCCGCAGGTTCTCGATGATTTCATCGGGCAGGCCGAGGCGCGCGCCAACCTGCGCGTCTTCATCCAGTCCGCCCGCCAGCGGGGCGAGGCGATGGACCATACGCTCTTCCACGGCCCGCCCGGCCTTGGCAAGACGACGCTCGCGCAGATCATGGCGCGCGAACTGGGCGTTGGGTTCCGCATGACCTCGGGGCCGGTTCTGGCCAAGGCGGGGGATCTGGCCGCGATCCTGACCAACCTTGAGCGCAACGATGTTCTGTTCATAGACGAGATCCACCGCCTCAACCCGGCGGTGGAGGAGGTGCTTTACCCGGCGATGGAGGATTTCGAGCTGGACCTCGTGATCGGTGAGGGGCCGGCCGCCCGCACCGTGCGGATCGAGCTGCAGCCCTTTACGCTGGTGGGTGCGACGACGCGGCTGGGTTTGTTGACCACGCCGCTGCGCGACCGGTTCGGCATTCCCACACGCCTGCAATTCTATACCGAGGATGAGCTGCACGAGATCGTTACCCGCAATGCACGTCAATTGGGGGCACCGGCCGACGACCACGGCGCGCGCGAGATCGCGCGACGTTCGCGCGGTACGCCCCGTATCGCGGGGCGGCTGCTGCGCCG
>JANSYB010000694.1 GCA_024742655.1 Paracoccaceae bacterium
CGATGCGCGTCACTTGACCTTCTGCCACGTGCCGCCATCCCGGCAGATGCCCAGCACACAGCCCGACACCTTGAGCGTCTTGCCGTTCAGCACCAGCTTGGATTTGTAGGTCTTGCCCCGGTCCGGGCTGTAGACCTTGCCTGCATAGTTGCCGCCGCCCTTGCTGACCGTTTCGGAAATGATCATCCGGCCGATATTGTCGCTGGCGACCTCCTTGCCGCCGCCGTCAAAGGCCTTGACCAGCGCCCCGCACAGTTTCGCGCCGCACGGTTTGACATGCACAAGGCCGGAATTGCCGTTGTCATCCTTGGCCGTGCGCCAGTACCCTTCCAGCGGATCAGCGGCCAGCGCGGCGCCGGCACTCAACAGCGCCGCAACGGCGGCCATCGCAATCGTCTTCATGGGTTTCCTCCATCAACTCATGCGCGCAGTCTGGGTTAGCCCAGCCTGTCCGATCAAGTCTGACGCAGCGTCGCGTTGCATTTCATGACGCCACGTGCCAAAGCGCGCCAAACCCTCGTTTCCGCGGAGCCTGCCCATGATCCTCTACCCCGCCATCGACCTCAAGGACGGCCAGGCCGTGCGCCTCTACAAGGGCGCGATGGACCAGGCCACCGTGTTCAACGACGACCCCGCCGCGCAGGCGATGGAGTTCGTCGAGGCGGGCTGCGAATGGCTGCATCTGGTCGACCTGAACGGCGCCTTCGCCGGGGAGCCGGTGAATGCCGCACCCGTCGAGGCGATCCTGAAGCGCACCAGGGTGCCCGCTCAACTGGGGGGCGGCATCCGCGACATGGCCACGATCGAACGCTGGCTGTCCAGGGGCCTTGCCCGCGTGATCCTGGGCACCGTGGCGGTGGAAAACCCCGCGCTGGTGCGCGAGGCCGCCCGCGCCTTTCCCGGGCAGGTCGCCGTAGGCATCGACGCCCGCAATGGCCGCGTGGCGACCAAGGGCTGGGCCGAGGAAACCGACGTGCTGGCCACCGATCTCGCGCGGTCATTCGAGGATGCGGGCGTGGCGGCCATCATCTATACCGACATCAACCGCGACGGCGCCATGCAGGGCCCCAATATCGAGGAAACCGCGGCTCTGGCGCATGCCGTATCGATCCCGGTCATCGCCTCGGGCGGCGTCAGCTCGCTCGATGACCTGATCGCGCTCAAGACCTGCGGCGCGTCGCTCAACGGCGCGATCTCGGGCCGGGCGCTCTATGACGGGGCGATCGACCTCAAAGCGGCCCTGGCCGCGCTGCGCTGAGCGCGCCTACATCCCCGCCGCCTTGCCGGTCAGCTTGCCCAGGGCGCCACGCATCTTGGCGATATAAGCCGCGTCGTCACTGATCCCCGGCAGGTCGTCCAGCGTCTCCTCCGGATCCTCATAGGCCAGCCAGACCTGCCCCTGCCCGTCCTCGTAGACGAGCACCTTGAGGGGCAGGAACAGCCCGGCCAGCGGATCATCGATCATCGCGGGCGTGCCCAGCTTGGGGTTGCCGAAGATCAGAAGCTGCGAGGCCGGGATCTCCATCCCGACGCTCGATGCCCCGCCCGAATGATCGACCAGGGCAAAGACCATGGCCCCCGCCCCCTCGACGGCCGCCTCAAGCGCGTCCATCGTGGCAGGCACATCGCCCGCGGCCTTCACCTTCAGGATGTCATCTTCCGACGCGCCCGCGCCCCCCGCCAACAGCCCCAGAACAGACGCCATTACCAACC
>JANSYB010000689.1 GCA_024742655.1 Paracoccaceae bacterium
AGAGATGTTCAAGAAAATCCTGATCGCCAACCGCGGCGAGATCGCCTGCCGGGTCATCAAGACCGCCCGCAAGATGGGCATCGCCACGGTGGCGATCTATTCGGATGCCGATCGCAACGCGCTGCATGTGAAGATGGCCGACGAGGCGGTGCATATCGGCCCGCCCCCCGCCAACGAGTCGTATATCGTGATCGACAAGGTGATGGAGGCCATCCGTCAGACCGGCGCCGAGGCGGTGCATCCGGGCTATGGTTTCCTGTCGGAAAACCCGAAATTCGCCCAGGCGCTGGAGGCCGAGGGCGTGGCCTTCATCGGCCCGCCGGTGGGCGCGATAGAGGCAATGGGCGACAAGATCACCTCCAAGAAAATCGCCGCCGAGGCCGGGGTCAGCACGGTGCCGGGGCATATGGGCCTGATCGAGGATGCCGACGAGGCGCTGAAAATCTCCGAGCAGATCGGCTTTCCGGTGATGCTGAAGGCCAGTGCGGGCGGCGGCGGCAAGGGGATGCGGATCGCCTGGAACGCCGAGGAGGTCCGCGAGGGTTTCCAGGCGTCGAAGAACGAGGCGGCCAGCAGTTTCGGCGATGACCGGATGTTCATCGAGAAATTCGTCACCCAACCCCGCCATATCGAAATCCAGGTGCTGTGCGACAGCCACGGCAACGGGGTCTACCTGGGCGAGCGCGAATGTTCGATCCAGCGGCGGAACCAGAAGGTGATCGAAGAGGCGCCGAGCCCGTTTCTTGACGAGGCCACGCGCAAGGCGATGGGCGAACAGGCCGTGGCGCTGGCCCATGCGGTCGATTATGCCAGTGCGGGCACGGTGGAATTCATCGTCGACGGGGACCGGAATTTCTATTTCCTGGAAATGAACACGCGCCTGCAGGTGGAACACCCGGTGACCGAGCTGATCACGGGTGTGGATCTGGTGGAGCACATGATCCGCGTGGCGGCCGGTGAAAAACTGTCGATCGGCCAGGACGACGTGACGTTGACCGGCTGGGCCATGGAAAGCCGGCTTTACGCCGAGGACCCGTATCGCAACTTCCTGCCCTCGATTGGGCGGCTAACGCGCTATCGCCCGCCTGCTGAGGTGGCCGCGGGGCCGCTTCTGGACAATGGCAAATGGCAGGATGACGCGGGCGCGGGGGACACGGCGGTGCGCAATGACACCGGTGTGTTCGAGGGCGGCGAGATCTCGATGTATTACGATCCGATGATCGCCAAGCTCTGCACATGGGCCCCGGACCGGGCGGGCTCGATCGAGGCGATGCGCATCGCGCTGGACAGTTTCGAGATCGAGGGCATCGGTCACAACCTGCCTTTCCTTAGCGCGGTGATGGATCATCCCAAATTCGTGTCCGGTGACATGACCACGGCGTTCATCGCCGAGGAATATCCCGACGGGTTCGACGGGGTGGAGCTGGACGCACCGGCGCTGCGCAGGATCGCGGCCTGTTGCGCGGCGATGCACCGGGTGGCCGAGATCCGCCGCACCCGCGTGTCGGGCCGGATGGACAACCATGAGCGCCACGTGGGCGAGGATTGGGTCGTGTCGCTGCAGGGCGAAAGCCACGCGGTCACCATCGCGGCGGATCGGCAGGGCTCGACCGTGACCTTCGCGGATGGCAGCGCGCACCGCGTGGCCAGCGACTGGACCCCGGGCGATCAGCTGGCCGTGCTCGATGTGGACGGCGAAACGGTGGTTCTCAAGGTCGGCAAGGTGTCGGGCGGGTTCCGCATCCGCAACCG